>JAGQQZ010000626.1 GCA_020425915.1 Planctomycetota bacterium
CCCTGGTAGTCGGCCAGGTGGCAGTCGATGCAATCCGACGGCAGCCCGGAGAACACGTTGCCGACGTGACACTCGTTGCACGCCAGACTCGTGTGACTGCCGGTGATCTGGAACGATCCTGGGTGAACGAACGACGACTGGTCCCACGTCAACGTCGAGTGGCACTCGGTGCAATCGAGTGAGAATCCGGCCGCCGCGTGGTTCGGATCCGTGACCGACTGGTACTCGGCGAGGTGACAGCTCGAGCAATCGGTCGACAGACCGGTGAACGAGTTCGCCGCGTGGCAGTCGGAACAGAAGTGCCCCGAGTGACCGAAGGTGAGCGGGAAGCTCCCCGGGTGCTCGAACTGCGCCGGACGCCAGGTGAACGGGCGGTGGCAGCGATGGCAGTCGTCGACCCAGCCGTTCGCGAGGTGGTCGGGCGACACGGCGCGGGCCAGGTCGGCGGTGTGGCACGAGTTGCACTCGGGGTTGGCGCCCGCGAAGTTCCCGACCTCGGCGCCCGGGTGACAACGGAAGCACGCGACGCCGACGTGCGAACCGACGAGCGGCATCCGCGTCTTGTCGTGCATCGCGATCTGCTCGTCCGGTCGCCAATTCTCCTGGCCGTGGCAATCGTCGCAACTCGAGCCGAGTTGACCGCGGTGGACGTCCTCGTGACAGCCGGCGCAGCCGCGCGCCGCGAACACCGCAACGTCGCCTCGATCGTTGTGGCAACGCAGGCACGCCGCTGCCGCGTGCGCGCCCTCGAGCGCGACACCGGTCTCGGCGAGGTGATCGAACTGGAAGTCCTCGCGGATCTCGGACCAGCCGTTGCCGACGTGACACAGTCGACAGTCGGCCGGGAAGTTCGCGTGCGGCACGACGGGACCGTTCCGACGGTCCCAGTCCTGCTTCTGGACGAGGCTCGTGCAGGCGATCGCGACGAGCCAGAAAGCCGTCAACAGCACGATCGGCCGTCTCCACGCTGTCCGAATGGTGTTCATGGTCTCGTCCTCAGAAACGGTACTGTGCGAACAGCGAGATGCTGTAGGCGTCCTCGCGATCTCCGAACCAGGCGTCTCCGGCGAGGCTGTACTGCCAGGCTCCGGAGTGCCAGTCGGCACCGATTCGCGCCGACTGACTCGTGTGCCGCGGCTCGTCGAACAGGAGCCCGTCGGTGTCGAGTCGTCGCACGGTGTAGCCGGCGCGGACCCCGAGATCGCCGAAGCGGCGACGGGCGTCGAGGCGCAGGCCGTGACCGCTCTGGTAGGAGCCGTCGATCTCGAAGATCGAGATCGCGAACCAGGTCTCCTCCTCGATGACGCCATCGAGTTCGGTCGTCACGTCCCAGTCGGATCCGCTTCGGTCCTGGTCGTTCCACGCCGTGCCGGAGGCACGCACTCGGACCCGTTCGGCGAGCCGTGTCCAAGCCGACAGCCGGTATCGATCGTTGCGCCCGTCCCGCAGCAGGTCGAGCGGTAGGTTCTCGTACTCGCGTCGATCCGACTCGACGTACTCGAAGTGGGAGTGCGACACCGAGGCACCGAAGTCCTTGCTCGCCCGATAGCGCAGGGTCGTGAAGCTCTCGGTCAGACCGAGCCCCGAGCCCTTGACCGAATCCCCCGACGTGTAGAGGTCGACCTTCAGCTGGGCGTGAAGCGTCAGGTTCTCCGCCGGCGTCGCGAACAGACGACCGACCAGGAGATCTCGATCCGCCGCGCCGCGGTGCCAGCTCTTCTGGAAGGCGACGACGCCGGAGAGTTCGAGCGGATTCTCGCCGCCGAACTCGACGAAGACGTGCGTCGCCGTGTCCTCACCGGTCGCGTGCGCAGGGAACGGCCGCGGCAGCGCGCCCGCGAACGCGCCGACGCGCATCCCGTTCTGCAACCTCGCGGTCAGCTCCGCGCCGTCGAGCAGGCCCAGTTCGGGGATCGACCGCGAGTAGAACCGGCCGAACTGCACGCGGTACGGGTCGTCCGTCGCCAGTCCGTAGGTGTACGAGAAGCGCTCGAGTCGCCCACGAGAATGAGAACCGTCCCCCGAGTCCATGAGATCGGTACCGCGACGGTCGACATCGAACGCGAGCTCGAACTCGCCGGCATGACCGAACAGGTTGGTCGCGAACATGCGGGAGCCGAGTCGGGCGACGAAGTAGTCGTTCGAGCCGCCGTTGCCCTCGTGACTGGCGACCAACGAACCGAACACGCGGCCCCGCCAGTCGACCGGACGTCGCTCAGGTGGTGTGCCGGCGACCGGCGCGAGCAGCGGACCGTCAGGATCGAACCCGCGGTCGTCGGACTTCCACGGCAGGTCCTGGAACGTCTGGTTCACGCGTCGCGGCTCGATCCGCGCGGGCGCCTCGGGCACGGCCGTGCGCACGAACTCGCCCGGCGTGCCGATCGGCGGAACCTCCGCCCCAGGCGGGACGTCGGCCCGCGCACCGTCGGTGGACACGACACGCACCGTGACTTCGATCGAAGAGCCGCCCGGCGGGAAGAGGCGTACGACCGTCCCCGGCTCGAGCCCCGAGGTCCGTCCCGCGTCGAGGAACACGCTGCCGTCCGCGACGCCCGTGACCCGCACGGTGATGGGTTCCGGGTCCTGAGCGAGGCCGGTCGAGACCAGCAGCAACAGTGCGATCCACGTGATGCGAAGGTGCATGGTCATCGCTCCGTTGCGTGGCAGTCACGGCATTCGCGGCCGAGTGGTCGATAGCGCACGACGAGCTCGCCGGTGCGCGTGGGGCGTTGGACATGACAATCCGAGCACGCGAGACGCGCGTGGTTGTCGTCGAGACGGAAACGCGTGTCGCGTGTGTGGTCGAACGCGAGATCGTGAAAGGTCTTCGAAGCTTCGTGGCAGCGCGTGCAATCGGTGCGACCGTGCTCACGGAACTGCCCGCGGTGAACGTCCTCGTGACACGACGCGCAGTCCCGCGGTGCGTCTGCGAACGGCGCTCCGTGGCAGGAGGCGCAGCTGGCATCGGCGTGCTTGCCGACGAGTTCGTATCCGGTCCAGATCCGGTGATCGTCGGCCGACCACGACACGTCACGGAATGCGTTCGTGTCGTGACACCGAGCACATCCCGTGCGACCGCCGAGTTCGCTCGGCAGTCGGGCGGCGTCGAAGCGACCCGCGTGCGGATCGTCGTGGCACGCCCGACAAGCGGTCTCGACCCCGCGGAATGCACGAGCCCCGCCCGCGGTGTCCTCTCGGTGACAGGCCCGGCAAGCCGTCGCCACGTGCGCGCCGTCGAGCGGGAATCGGGTCTGCGCGTGGGCCGCGACGTCGAACTGTGC
>JAGQQZ010000627.1 GCA_020425915.1 Planctomycetota bacterium
ACGGCCCGAACCGCGCGGATCGAGCCCGCGCTCGGCGTCACCCCACCGGCATCGCCGAGCCCGGCGCAGAACTCGATGCGGTCCACACCCGCCGCGGTGGCGGCGATCGCATCCGCGACGCGATCGACACAGATCTCGACCTGCACTCCCATGGACGACACCACTCGACGACGCCCGGGCTGCGCACGCAACACCGATCGTCGGGATCTTCGACACCTCGGATCGCGACCGACTCGCGGAGGGGTTCGGACACTGCCCCTCGGCTGCCGATAACAACGCCGGATGGGGCACATCGTATTCGCAGCGCCGACCATCGGTCGGTTCCACCTCCACGACGTCCTCGCGCGCCAACTCATGCGCCGGGGCCACCGTGTCACGGTGTTGGCCGCGGATCCGGTCACCGAGTGCTTCTACCGCGCGCAGGGCATGCGAACCCATCTGCTGCCGCTGCGCCGTGCCACGGCCGAGCTGCGCGGGATGCCGCTCGGCAGCAACGCACTGCGTGACTGCCGGCTCGCGGGTTCGCCCCGCCCGTCGTCGGCGCAGCTGGGACGCGCGCGCGCGCGCCTCGGACGGTTCGTGCCCGAGCTGCTGCGGTTCTTCGGCATCGAGACTCCCGAGATCGTGCTGTTCCACCAGGAGCGCACCGGACTGCACGGACTCATCGACTTCGTCGCACAGGAGTTCGGCTGCGAAGTGCTGCACACCGGTGCCGGACTGCTACCGGGCACGATGCAGTGGGACGCGCGCGGCATCGACGGAGACTCGTCGATCTGCGATCGCGAACCCGACGACTACCGGCACGCCCCGCGCGACCAGAGCTTCGTCATGGCTGCACTCGCGGCGGTGCTCGGCGGCGTGAACGCCGACCCGATCGGGCGGAGCGGGATTCGGCGTCCGGGCCTGTTCGCCCGCACGCGCAGCTTCGTCCGTGCGCTGAAGCGACGTCAGACCGGCCCCGCCCGCGGTGCGTTCTCGGCGTGGCGACTCGCGCGACCGACCCGCACGACGCGCCCGAAGCACACATCGGACTTGCCCGAAGGCCCGTTCGTCACCGTTCTGTTGCAGGACCTCGAGTCCGCCGCGCTCCGTCTCGACGCCGACGATCCGCCGAGCCATGCCCAGCTGATCCTCGCGGCTCACGCCGCGACCTGGGCGTTCGACTCGACGCTGCCGCTCGTCGTGATACCACCCGCCGGCGGCCTGAGCCGGCGCGTCCGTCGCACGTTGTCGGGCCGCGTCGGACGGATCGTCATCGGACGGCCGGAAGACGCGATGAACGCGGTCACCACCGGACTTGCCGTCGCCACGGTGAACCACCCGCACGGGCTGGCTGCGATGCTCGCGGGCACGCCGCTGCTGCACACGGGTCGCGCGCTCTACACCCATGCCGGGATCGCCCATGCGACGACTCTCGACCGGATGCGCGACGACCTGCCGAAGGCGCTCGAGCAGTCGTCGGCCCCGTATCGAGAGAGCTACCTGACGCGAACGCTCGTCTACGATCACATCTGGTGTGACGCCGATCAGCCGGACGAGAACGGCTTGCACGGTCTCGTCCAGAACGTCGAACGCAGCGCCGACCGCGCTCGTCCGACGACGGAGCGAATCTCGTACCGCGCGGGACCGGCGTGGCTGGCGACGGAGGAGTGAGCTGGACGTCCTGATGACATGCGACGCGCTCCGCCCACCGGTGCGCGGCGTCGGCAGGGTGTGCGAGTCGTTGCTCGCCGAACTCGGACCAGCGGGTGCGAACGTCACGCCGCTCGACATGGAGCGCAACGAGTACGCGACGCACTTGTCGGGCAACTCGTGCGAGGTCCTGCGCGCACCGATCGGACCGGCGAAGACCGCGCGCTGGTACGCCGGCCTGCTGCCCCGCATCCGCCGTCGGGGCTACCGACACGAGGTCGTCCTCAGCACGGCGGGCTTCCCCCACGTGTTCGGCGACGACCCGCGGCTGGCGGTGTTCGTGCACGACCTGCACATGCTGGAGGCTGGCTTCTACCAGCGCGGCAAGCGCGCGTGGTTCCGCGCGTTCCTGGGCCGCAGCCTGGCGCATGCGAGCCTCCGGATCTGCGTGTCGGAGCACACGCGGCGCGAACTCGAGCGACACTTCCCCGAACTGGATCCACAGGACAACGTGGTCGTGCACAACGCGGCTCCCGACACGCTCGGACTCGGCGCGGACCCGGTCCCGCTCGGAGGCGGTCACCACTTCCTGTTCGTCGGCCAACTCGAACGGCGCAAGAACCTGATGCGCCTGCTCGACGCCTACGAGTCGTCCGGGGTCGAGACCGAACTGCATCTCGTCGGCCGCCCCGGACCGGGCGGCGACGAGATCCTGGCCCGCGCACGACGAGCGCGCGGCGTGCACCTGCACACCGAGGCGCCGGACGCGCTGTTGCGCGATCTGTATCGAGACGCACGTGCCGTACTCATTCCGTCGTTGGCCGAGGGATTCGGGCTGCCGGTCGTCGAAGCCATGCGCGCCGGCGCGCCGGTGCTGACCTCGAGCGGAACGGCCCTCGCCGAGGTCGCCGGCGACGCGGCGCTGCTCGTCGACCCGACCGACACGGACGCGATCCGCGCCGGAATCGTGGCGCTGGAATCGAACGACGCGCTCCGCGTCGACCTCGCGAAGCGGGGGACGGAGCGCGCGAGCGCGTTCACGCCGCAGGCCCAGGCTCGAGCGTTGGTCGCGGCGCTCGAACACAAGTTCGGGTAACTCCGACCGACAGCGCCATCCGGATTCCCGAGGACGGCCACGACGCGACGCACTACGTTTCGCGTCCATGTCCGCCACCGCCGCGATCCTGACCACGCTCGTCGTCTACAAGATCGCGCTCCTCGCGATCGGCCTGCTCGCGAATCGCCGCACCAAGGACGACACCGACTTCGTGCTCGGCGGCCGGACGATGGGCCCACTCGTCGCCGCGATCAGCGCCTCGGCGAGTTCGTCCTCGGTGTGGACGCTGCTCGGTGTCAGCGGTTACGCGTACGCGTTCGGGTTCTCCGCGTTCTGGCTGTTCCCGGCGTGTGTCGGCGGCTTCGCTTTGAACTGGTTCGTCATCGCGCCGCGGCTCCAACGCCACAGCCGCGCGACGGACGCGCTGACGCTGTCCGAGGTCCTCGCCGGGCCGCGAGGCACGCCGGGACGAGAACTCGTGCTGAGGGTGGCGACCGGCATGATCCTGCTGGCGATGGTGGTCTACGTCGCGGCGCAGCTCCGGGGCTCGGGCCTGCTGTTCGACGACGTGTTCCGCGACTTCGGCGCGGCGCGACCGGCGCCGGCGACGACGATCCTGATCGGCGCCGGCATCATCGTGGTCTACACCCTGCTCGGCGGGTTCTGGGCGGTCAGCCTGACCGACACGCTGCAGGGCCTGATGATGGCGCTCACGGCCATCGCCCTGCCCGTCGCCGCGGTGGCCGAAGTCGGCGGTCTCCCGCGGTTGTTCGACGAGATCCTCACGACGCAGGACGACACCTACCAGAGCTTCACCGCGCACCTCGCACCGACCGCGGCGATCGGCATGGTGGCCGGCCTGCTGGGCATCGGCCTCGGCTACCCCGGGCAGCCACACGTGGTGAATCGCTTCATGGCGCTCCGCGACGAACGCTCGGTCGCGCGCGCCCGGACCTACGCGATGGTCTGGGCCGTGGTCGTGTACCTGGGGATGATCCTGCTCGGCCTGGCCGGCCGGATCCTCGTCCCCGAGATCGTCAACGAAGAACGGGTGTTCTTCCGCCTCACGAACGACCTGTTCCCGGTCTTCATCAGCGGGATCATGATCGCGGCCGTGCTGTCCGCGATCATGTCGACCGCCGACAGCCAGTTGCTGGTCGCGGCGACGTCGATCAGCCACGACCTCGCCAAGGATCAGCGCGGCAACGTCGGACGCTCGCGCGTCACGGTGCTGCTCGTCAGCGTCGGCGCGACCCTGTTCGCGATCTACGGCACGAAGGAGATCTTCCGCAACGTGCTCTCGGCCTGGACCGCGATGGGCGCGGCGTTCGGTCCGCTGCTCGTCGTGACCCTCTGGCGCGGACGCCCCTCCACGACCGCCTGCCTGGCGACGATGATCACGGGGTTCGGCACCGCGACCCTGACACACTGGCTCGTCGTGCACGAACCGACGATCGCGGGCCAACAGTTCCGCTGGATCAGCCGGGTCGTCCCGTACGCGGCAGCGGGCCTCGTCGCGATCGCGACGGCCCGCAAGCGAACTCGGTAGCCCGCGCGGCGCGGGCCCTCTCGATCAGGCTTCGGCGGCGAGTCGACCGCCGTCGGCGTCGTGACCCCGGGCCTGCTTGAGGATCCCGTTGTCGGCGACGCGCACCTTCGATTTCGAACGAGGCTTACGCTGCGCCAGCAATTCGTTGCGCAGCATCTCCTCGAGCGTGGTGTCTCTTTCCTTGTTGTCGGCACCGATCTTCGACTCGAGCGCAGATGCGTCGTCCGAGGTCTGGCACAGCATGCGCTGGGCGTGGTCGTTGGAGCCGTAGAACCGCGCACCGCCCATGACGGGACACAGCAAGGTGCCGTCGGCGGTCTTCAGCGCCGCACCGTCCGGGACTTCGAGCCAATCACCGCGACTGATCTGCGCTTCGCGCTCCGACCAACGATCGCGAACTTGCGGTTCGATCGGCCGGGAGTCGTCCAGCAGATACGTCGGCGTCACGTCGTAGTGACGGCAGAGCGCATCGAGCATGGGGAGCGTCGGAAGCGATCGACCTTGCTCGAGGTGAGACATCGTCGCCGGACGAACACCGAGCTTCTTCGCAGTGACGCCCTGAGGCTCGCGCTTGAAGCGGGTGCGGAGATAGAACAGCTTGAGGTGCAGTCGCCGCATTACGTTGGGAGGGAGTGAGTGAGAGGTGGAGCGGAGGTTCGTCGTAGGGACGGCCGCCTTGCGGTTCATAGCAACGTAGCGCGGCCGCCGAATCCGTCAAACGCCCCCCCTCGGTCGGGGAGCCGCCCCGCGGGCCAATCGAGCCGAGCCACCGGCTTCGGCCCGGAGCGCGTACGGCCGATAGCATCGGGGGAGCGTTGCGGACGACATCTCTAGCGGTCGACCCGAAAGAAGTTAGGCGCGAGGTTCGAAAAAACCGCTCGACCGTCTCGCCGAACAGGCAGTTTCGACGCGTGGCGGCGACAATGTGCCCCATGGTCCGCGTCGCACTCCTCGCCGACGAGTTTCGGCCAGACGTGCGCGACGACCTGGCGCGCCGTCTCGGAATTCCCGTTGCCATCGAGGGTTCCGCTTACGCAGCAGCGATCGGCGCAGGTCGCGATGGCGCCCCGGAGATCGTGGTCGGTGACGGGTCGCGCATCCGCGTCGAACTGGCCACCCGACGCAGGTCAGGTGATTCTCCGCTCCTACGGGCCACCGGAGTCGGCCGCGGGGTGCACACGATCTTCGACGCGACGGCGGGGTTGGGCCGCGACGCCGCGGAATTGCTGGCGGCGGGCTGCGCCGTCGTTCTGTGCGAGCGAGAACCGTGGCTGGCCGGGTTGCTCGAGCTCGCCCTGCAGCGCGCAGGCCTCGAGGGCCGCTGCCGAGTGATCCGCGCGGACGCGATCGAGGTCATGCGTTCGCGGGAGGAACCTCGGCCAGACGCCGTGTTCCTCGATCCGATGTACGCGCCGAGCGGCAAGCGGGCCCTCCCCAAGGCACCGGCGCAAGCGCTGCGCGAGCTCTGCGAGCGCACCCCGACGTCCGAATCCGACCTGCTCGACGCGGCCCGCCGATTCGCGGTGCGCCGAGTGGTCGTCAAGCGTCATCCGAGCGCCGAGCCTCTTGCCGGAGAACGCCCACCGAACGTCCTGCGCAGCAAGTCGGTCCGGTTCGACATCTATCCCCCGCTGCACGGCGACGCCGAGCCCGCCTGAGCGCGGAACATCCCTCAGGGGCTCGCCCGGAACGCCAGCGCGACGAAGCCATCGACTTCGAATCGCGCGCGCGGATCGACGTCGACGAGCGCGCGCACGTCCGGTTCCTCGGCGAGGCGCATCCCCGAGAGCACGAGCGGCCCGACGCGATTCCACGCCCCGAGGATCCCGGGCATCGCCGCGACCAGTTCGCGACCGGCCAGGTTCGCGACGACGGTGTCGAATCGATCTCCCCCGAACACGTTCGGCTCGCCATGCCGAATCTCTGCGGTCGGGACGAGTTCCTGTGCGGCGCGCACGCTGGGCTCGTCCACGTCGCAGGCCGCGATTCGCTCGACCCCACGCGCGACCGCGTACGCCGCGAGGATCCCCGAACCGGTCCCGACGTCGAGCAGCGATCGCCCGAACGCTCGCCAGTCGTGCTCGAGCGCGAGCAATGCCGCCTGGGTACTGCCGTGTTCTCCGCTGCCGAACGCGCCGCCGCGCGGCACGACGATCGTCAAGCCATCGAACCCGTCGGGTTCGGGCACCCACGGCGGCCGCACGCAGATCGAATCGCCGACGAACACCGCGACATCACCCTCGAGTCCCGTCACGTCCGGCACGTCCGGCAGGACCTCGGCCCGGACGTCGTCGGGCACGCCGACCAGGGTCGGGTCCCAGTCCTCGGCGATCGAGAATCGGATCTCGCCGTCCTCCTCGACGACCCCGAGCACTTCGAAGCGCAGGTGGCAACGATCGAGGATCTCGCGAATCGTCTCGTTCGGGCCCGCCAGGCGGACACAGCTCGGTCGGTTCATCCGAGGATCCCGGCGAGGATCGCATCGGGCTCGACCATGCGACCGATCGCGTCGTAGCCCTCGGCCAGGTGTCCCTCGACCGGGCCGAGAATCTCGAACCCGAGTCGACGCAGCGTGGCGACGTTGCGCTGCACGGCCTCGTCGCGCCACATCGCGTCGTTCATCGCCGGACAGACGATCCGCCGGCACTTCGCAGCGACGGCCGCGAGGCAGACCGCGTCGCTGCAGGCGCCGGCGGCGAGCCGCGCCAGGAGCCCGGCCGTGCACGGCGCGATGACCAAGCAATCGGCGCGCGCGGTCGCCTCGATGTGAGGCACCGATCCGTCGGGATCGACCTGCGTGGAGCGCAGCACGACCGGGGCTCCCGTGAGCCCCTCGAACGTGCGCGCGCCGACGAACTCGAGCGCGCCCGGCGTCATCGCGACGCGGACTTCGACGCCGCGCTGCACGAGCTGACTCGCGAGCGCAGCCGCCTTGAACGCGGCGATTCCGCCGCCGACTCCGAGCAGGACGCGCATCACAGACCGACGAGTTCCTCGACCTCCCGGATCGCGCGATCGAGGTCGTCGTTGACGACGACGTGGTCGTACCGGGACTGCGCGTCGAGTTCGCGCGCCGCGATCTCGATCCGACGGTCGATCTCCGCTGCGTCGTCCGTGCCGCGCGCCACGAGCCGTCGACGAACTTCGTCCAAGCTGGGCGGCGCGACGAAGATGTACGTCGCCTCGAGCCCGGAGTCGCGCAGCTGCTTGGTCCCCTGGACCTCGATCTCCAGGACGTAGACGCGCCCCTCGGCCAGCGCTCGCTCCATCGGAGCCCGCAGCGTGCCGTAGTAGTTGCCGCTGTACTCGGCGTGTTCGATGAACTCGCCGGCCTCCACCCGCCGCTCGAACTCCTCGCGATCGAGGAAGTGATAGTCGACGCCGTCCACCTCGTGTTCACGCGGCGCACGAGTCGTGGCCGACACGGAGAACTCCACCCGCGGGTGCTTCTTCAACTCACGGCACACCGAGGTCTTGCCGGCCCCGGACGGACCGGACATGACGACGACGCGTCCGAGCGGTTTCGAGTCACTCAAGGTTCGCAGCCTGCTCTTTCAGTTTGTCGATCGCGGACTTCATCGCGACGACTCGGTGTGCGACGTCCACGTCCGGTGACTTGCTGCCGAGCGTGTTGACCTCGCGAAGCATCTCCTGCAGCAGGAACTCGACGTCGCGGCCCACCGGCCCCGACCCGCGCAGCTCTTCGTGCAGGCGAACCGCGTGCGCGTCGAGCCGCTGCAACTCCTCCGCGATGTCGACCCGATCGGCGAACAGCGCGACTTCCCGAATCACCTGTTCGGGCTCGAGCCTCGTGTCGTGCTGGGCGAGGAACTCGTTGACTCGCTCGAGGATGGCAGCCCGGTGCTGGGCGACGAGTTCGGGCGCTCGGGCGCGCACGCGTTCGAGTTCCTGCAGCATCCCGTCGAGCACGGCGAGCATGGCGACCACGGTCTGCTCCCCTTCCGCGACCCGTCGGGCGACCAGACGATCGAGCGCGTCTTCGACGAGCTGCGCGAGCTGGCGCCCTGGCTCCCACGATGCGCGGGTGCGATCCGAGTTCGACGAGACCAGCACACCGGGGACCGCGAGCACGTCGTGCAGCGTCGGGGCCGCGAGTTCGTTTTCGCGCGCGAGTTTCCGCAGCCGCGCCGCAGCCGCAGCGAAGGCGCGGTCGTCGACCGCCGCGTTCTCGTTCGGGGCCGACTCGACGACCGCGAGGGTCGCGACGACCGAACCGCGCACGAGGCGCCGGCGAACGGCTTGCTCGACGTGTCCTTCGACGCCGGCGCACTCCGGGGAGGTTCGGAATCGCAGCGACAGATTCCGCCCGTTCACCGACCGAAACTCGACCGTGACGCGCCCGAGCTCACAGGATCCGGTCGCGGCTCCGGACCCAGTCATGCTATGGACGGCGCGCTCGCCCATCGGGCCGGACTAGCGGTGCCAGAAGTTGTGCAGCAGGATCGCGCTGCCGAGGAAGATCGCGGCGAGCGTGAACGTGAACTTGTTGATCCCGCCGCTCTTGACGCCGAACGTCTCGGCACCGACGCCGCCGAACGCCTCGGCGAGTCCACCGCCCTTGCTCTCCTGCAGCAGGATCACGACGCTCATCAACAGAGCGGAGCCGAACAACAGGATCCAGAGAATCAGCTTGACGACGAACATGGAGCTTACTGGTCGAATTCGATGATCGGGATGAACGTGTCGGCCTTGAGACTCGCGCCGCCGACCAGCGCGCCGTCCACGTCTTCGATCTGCATGAGGCCGCGGATGTTATCGGGCATGACGCTCCCACCGTACAGGATTCGCGCCATTTGCGCGGCCTCCCCGCCCATTCGGTTGTGGATCCACTTGCGGATGAACGCGTGGACCTCCGCGGCCTGCTCGGGCGTGGCCACCTCGCCGGTGCCGATCGCCCAGACCGGCTCGTAGGCCACCGTCACCCGCAACATCTCGTCGGGCTTGACGTCGGTCAAACCGGCGTCGAGCTGCCGACGCAGCACGCGATCGGTGCGATTCGACTGGCGCTCCTCGAGCTTCTCGCCGACGCAGAGCACCGGCAACAGAGCCTCCTCGAGCGCCTTGCGGACCTTCCGGCCGGTCCAATCGTTGGGCTCGCGGAAGATGTGACGACGCTCGCTGTGGCCGATCAGGACGCGGTCCGCACCGACCTCACGCAGCATTCGCGCGCTGATCTCCCCGGTGAAGGCGCCGTCGTCCTCGAAGTGGAAGTTCTGCGCACCGATTCCGAGGGGCGAGCCCTGGGCGACCGCGGAGACGTCGGCGAGGTAGACCGATGGCGCGAAGATCGCGACTTCCCGATCGCTCCCGTCACCGAGACGCCCCTTGATCGTCTTGATCAGGTCGAGCGCTCGGGAGCGATCCAGGTTCATCTTCCAGTTGCCCGCGATGTAGGGCTTGCGGACGAATGTCATGTCGATGCTCCGGCTTCCGGTGTGGAAGTCGCCGTGTTGAGGGTTCGCGCGATTCGCCGCCCGGCCAGCGGCAGCCACCGCTCCAGGTCTTCCACGAGATCGCCGAACTCGGTCAAACGCAACGCTTGTTCGCGATCACTCAACGCGGATTCCGGGTCGGGGTGCACCTCGACGAGGATGCCGTCGGCCCCGGCGGCGACCGCGGCCCGAGCCATGACCGGCACGAGGTCGGCTCGTCCGGTGCCGTGGCTCGGATCGACCACGACCGGTGCATCGGTCCGTGACTGGAGGATCGGCACGGCGGCGAGGTCGAGCAGATTGCGGGTCGAGGGGTCGAATCCCCGCACGCCCCGCTCGCAGAGGATCACCCGGTCGTTGCCTTCGGCGAGGATGTAGTCCGCCGCCAGGAGGAACTCGTCGATCGTCGCGGCGGCACCACGCTTCAGCAGCACGGGATGGCCGCTCCGCCCGACCTCGCGCAGCAGCGGGAAGTTCTGCATGCTGCGCGAACCGACCTGGAGCATCGCAGCGTGCTCCGCGACGAGCTCGACATCCCGCGGATCGAGGACCTCGGTGACGACCGGCAATCCGGTCTCGCGCGATGCCTCACGGAGCAACTCGAGGCCCTCACGGCCGAGACCCTGGAACGAGCGCGGTGAGGTCCGCGGCTTGAACGCGCCGCCGCGCAGCATCGACGCGCCGGCCGCGGCCACGCCGCGAGCCGCGGCCAGGATCTGCTGGCGCGATTCGACCGCGCAGGGACCGGCCATGACGAGGAAGTCGTCGGCGGCCAGGCGCAGTGACGGGAGGATCTCGAGGGGCTTCAGGGCGCGTGCTGGCGGGATGGACTGCCTGCCTGGGGCAGAGGACTCGGGAGCGTAGGACCGCCCCGAGCGGGGGTCAACGAAACGACGCGGTCCGCTCTTTCAGCGAGGACCGCGCGATTCGGATCCGGACCTGGGGCGACCTCTCCAGGCCCGCGGGCCTGCGAGGATTGCCGCGATCACCAGAGGATGACGGAGATCGCGTCCGGCAACGCCCCGGTCGACAGCAGGAAGAAGATCGGGTCGGTGAACGACGTCGGGCTCGGCACGGCCGACGGGATCAGCATCCCGTCGAGTCGGATGTAGTTCGCGCTGGCCGGCGGCGACTCGAACACGAGGTTGGTCGAGAGCACGCCCCAGACCTGACCGCCGAGCCCGTTCGTCTTCAGGTCGTTGATCATCGACGAGAGGTTGCCGAGGTGCCCCGGGATGTTGCGGTCGTAGAACTCGGAGCACACGACCGGCATGTTGAGCTGCTGGCCGACGAGCGCATTCGCCTGGGCGATCGACGAGAACACCGCGAGCGGCTCGTAGCAGTGGAACGACAGGTACGTCTGCTTGATGTTCCGCGCGGACAGCTGCTGGTGGAACTGCAGCGTCGAGCCGTTGTCCGCGAACCCGACCGTGAACTCCGGGACCGGCGCGCGGAACACGTTGTGCTGCGCGACCAGCCGCTGGTAGGTCATCTCGATGAAGTCGAGATGGGTGTTGATGTTCGGGAAGCAGCAGTCCGGCTCGTTGAACAAATCGTACGAGGCGTACACTGCGCGTCCGTCGGGATCGTTCGCGAAGAAGTTGCCGATGTCGTCGACATACGCCTCACACTTGGCCTTCAGGTTGTTCGGCCAGAGGTTCATGTCGCCGTTGTACGGCGCTTCGAACAGTCCGTTGCCCGGCTCGTCGTGCAGCACCATCTGCCACGGCTCGCCCATCGACACGATGGTCTGCAGCGGCGGGTTGTTCGGGTCGAGCGTGTAGGCCGCGGCGGTCTGCTGGAGCGCAACGTGCAACGTCGCGTCGTACGCCGGGAAGCCCGGATCGACCGCGAGCCAGGTCGGGATGAACACGTTCGAAGTCGTGTTCCACATGACGTAGGTGATGTGGATCCGCCAGCGCTGGCACAGCTTGGCGAACTGCTTGAGGTTCGCCATGTATTCGTTGGAGTCGACGAGCCAACCGTAGAACGACGGGAAGACGCGGATCACGTTGACCCCCATCTTCGACAGCATCGAGATCTCGGCGCTCGTCTGGTTGAGGTTGAACGCGCCGCGGAACGAGACGTTGTCGGCGTTGAGCAGGGCGAGCGCGTTGCTCATGCCGAGCGCCGTGCTCGGGAAGTAGTTCGAGCCCTGGTACTGATCCGGCGTCGGCCGCAGCTGAGCGCTCAGCGAGGTCGCGAACATGCAGATCGCGAACGCAAACGCGCCGAGCGAGCGACGGAACGATGACGAAGTGTGTCGATGAATCACGGCTGGATCCCGCAAGGCCTGGGGCGGCGAATTGGTGAGTCGCCCGCATCCGCGCGCGGCGCGCCGGATCATGACGGAAAGGGGACTCGTAAAGGATGCTATCTCGCGTTTCGTCGAAGGGTCAAGGTGACCCACCCGGTGGACCGGGCGCCGGGGTGTGTCCGACCACACCACCGCTGGCATCGACGCGTCGCGATCTCGACGCGTGCGCTGGCCCAGCCTCGATTCGAGACGATTTACCGACCGGCGCATGGCGCCGCCGCGTGAATCCGTGGCCGCCCCTTCGAATCCGACGTGCCGTCGTCGTCGCGCACACGGCCGCAGGACGCCGATCCACGCCGTCTGGTACGCGCCGTCGCGGCGCCGGTCGGAACTCGCCGCTTGCTTCGTCACGCAACCCTCGCTAGCGTGCCCGTCGTTCCGGGTACCGGAAGTGAGGTGCAAATCCTCCGCGGACCCGCCGCTGTAAGCGTCGACGAACGCTGCGACATGCCACTGGCCGAATCGGTCGGGAAGGCGCAGCCAGTAGGAC
>JAGQQZ010000628.1 GCA_020425915.1 Planctomycetota bacterium
GCGCCCGCGCTGACGACCACGACCCGATCCGGATGTAGGTGACGCTCCGCCACCTCGCGGATCTCCGCCGCACGCACCGCACGCACCATCCGCGGGAACTCCCGGAGGTAGTCGAAACCGAGCCCGTGTCGTTCGACGCGCACGGCGAACGTCACCAGACTCGACGTGCGTTCGAGTCCGAGCACGAAGCTCCCGGCGAGGTAGTCCTGCGCCACCTGCACTTCTTCGAGCGTCGGCGGCTCGGACCGGATCTTCCGGATCTCGTCGAGGAACCCCTCGACGGCGGTCTCCCGGTGCTCCGGCGAGGTCCCGATGTAGGCACGAAACGTCCCCGGCTCGAGCCCGGCGGTGTTGGTGATCGACGAGCCGACCGAATAGCACAGCCCGGCCTCGTCGCGCAGCCGACGCGGGATGCGCGCCGTGAATCCCGCACCAGCTCCGAGCACGTGGTCCATGACGAGCAGCGCGTGGTAGTCGGGGTCGTTACGACGCACGCCGATGTGCCCGAGACAGACGTGCACCTGCTCGCGCGGCATCGCGATGTGGTGGCGCACGGTCACGTCCGGCAGCGTCGGCGCTTCGAAGCGTGGCTCTTCGATCGGCAAGCCACGGAACCGCGCAAACGTCGATTCGAGCAGATCGAGTCCGCGGTCGGTCTCGAACGGTCCGGCCAAGGCCACGTAGCCCTCGGCTGGGCGATACCACTTGGCATGGAATCGTTCGAGGTCGTCGCGAGTGAACGACTCGACCGCGACGCGCGTGCCGTATCCCGGTCGCGCGAACGGATGCGTCCCGTAGACCTCGGCCTGGAACCGATGCTGCGCGACCGACGACGGATCCTCGGCGTCCGCGACGATCTCGGCGACGATCTCGCGCTTGATCCGCTCGATGTCCTCGGTCCGGAAGCCGGGCTCGAGAACGGTCTCGCGCAGCAACTCACACCCGAGTTCCACCTGGTCGGCAGGGCAGGCGATGCGCGCGCCGGCCGACGTCGTCGAGAGCGAGCCGCCGATGGACTCGACGGCCTCGGCCTGGGCGACCGCGTCGAGGCGTTGCGTTCCCTCCTCCAGGCACGAACCGGTCAGGTACGCGAGGCCGTCCTCGCCATCGGCCTCGTCGAGTTGCCCGACGCGGAGCGAGACCGACATGGACGCGGTCGGGACGTCGGGGTTGCGGACGGCGATCACCGTCAGGCCGGTGTCCAGTCGACGCTTGGCGAACTCGATCCCGATGCGCGTCGTCGTCACGACTTCCTCCGGCGGTCGAGGCGCACGACGGAAGGATGGACTTCCTTGCGCTGCCGTGTCTCGCGGGTCTCGCGTTCCTTCTTGGCCGCCTTCTGCTCGCCCTTGCGCTGCTTCGCCTCGGACTTCTTCACGCCCTTCTTCGTGCGCCCTTCCACCGACTTGGGAGACTTCGCCGACTTCGACTTCCGCTTCGCAGCCGGCTTCTTGGCGCGGGCGATCTTGGGTCGGGTCGCGTCGGAGGTCAGCTTGCGCGGATCCACCCGGGACGCGAAGCGGTGTTGGTCGCGGACCGACTCGGGCAACGACCAGACCACGGTCCAACCGTCGCCAGCGAAGTACCGCGCCATCGTCTCCCGGACCGTGTTCGGCGTGATCCGCGAGTAGATCGCCTCCACGTCGCCGGCGAGCCGATAGCCGCGCGCCGTCGACGCCTCGAAACGACCGAACTTCAGCGCGGTCCCCATGACCGACTCGTCCTCGAACAAGAACGACGAACGAATCTGCGTCAGCGCGCGCTCGACCTCCTCGTCGGTCACGCCCTCGTCGAC
Organism: Planctomycetota bacterium; assembly: GCA_020425915.1. Lineage (GTDB taxonomy): Bacteria > Planctomycetota > UBA1135 > UBA1135 > UBA2386 > JAGQQZ01. The sequence goes on from JAGQQZ010000628.1 coordinate 1,796, forward strand.
CAGTCGCCGCATCTCGTCCCGCATCGCAGCCTCACCCCGCGCAGCCAGCACGCCGGGGACGAGCTCCGAGTAGACCCAGAACAGACCGGGGTCGAACCGCACGTCGTTGTGCACGCCGACCTGGGACGCGAGCGGCTCGTCGATCGTCATCCGCCGGTGCAGACGCGAGCTCTTGCTCTGTCCGAAGATCTGCGCGATCACGTCGAACACGAAGTCGTCGTGCTCACCGATGCGGCACGTGTGGCACGCGAACGCGACGCGCGCGATGTCCCCAGGCGCGTGGATCACGGCGCGACGCTCGCCATCGAGGTCGGGTTCCGCGATGACCGGCGGGCGCGAGCCGGCGCGCGGCTTGTCGCCGAACAACTGCCTGAGCTTCGCCTCGGTCCGGTCGGCGTCGAACGACCCGACGATGACCATGAACGCGCGATTCACGCCATAGTGTCGGCGGTAGTAGTCGCGCATCCGATCGACCGAGAGCATCTCGAGCTCTTCGCGCCATCCGATGATCGGCCGGTGATAGGGGTGGCGCTCGTACGCGATCGACTCGGTCTTCTGGAACAACCGCGACCACGGATCGTCCTGCCCCATCGCGAGCTCTTCGAGCACGACACTCTTCTCGGCCTCGAACTCGCTCGGTTCGAACAGACAACCTCGCATGCGCGACGCCTCGATGTCGAGCGCGGTCTCCCATCGCTCGGCCGGCAACGAGAAGTAGTAGCAGGTGTTGTCGTGATCGGTGAACGCGTTGTTGCTGCCCCCCATCTTGCTCGTCAACAGGTCGATCTCGCCCTTCCGGTAGCGGACCGTGCCCTTGAACATCATGTGCTCGATGAAGTGCGACAGGCCGGACTCGCCGGTCTGCTCGTCGCGGGCGCCGACTCGGTACCACATCGTCGAGGCGACGACGGGCAGGTTGTGCCGCTCGACGAGCAGAGCGAGGAAACCGTTGTCGAGCCGTACCTCGCGGACTTCCGGCAGCATCACGCCTCCGAACTCGCCAGCGACAGCAACTTCTCGACCTCCTCTTTCGTGAGGAACCGGTACCGTCCGCGACCGAGGCCGTGCAAGCTCAACGGTCCGATGCGGACGCGCTTGAGCGAGATCACCGGGTGGTCGATCTTCGCGAACACCCGCCGGATCTCGCGGTTGCGACCCTCGCGCAGCGAGACCTTGAGGTAGCTGCGATCGCGGCCGACGCGTTCGACCACGATCTTCGACTCGGCGGTCTTGCCGTCCGACAGCCACACGCCGCCACGAACCTTGGCGAGCTGTTCCGCCGCGATGCGCCCGCGCACGAGGACCGCGTAGGTCTTCGCGATCCCGTGGCTCGGGTGTGCGATGCGCTGCGCGAACTGGCCGTCGTTGGTCACGAGGACGAGGCC
>JAGQQZ010000629.1 GCA_020425915.1 Planctomycetota bacterium
AGAACTCCTCGAGGCCGAGCGACGCCAGACCCTCGGTCCAATTCCGCAACTCCGGCCCGGTGTCGTTCTGCCAGAGCGGCGTCACGGTGCCGAGCGCCGTCTCGAGCGACCCGAGATCGGTCTCGCCCGGCAGCCGGCCGTGCACGCGCCGCACGGCGGGGCGAAGACGGAAGCCCGGGTGTCGGTCGCGCAACAGCCGGAGCCACATCGCGGTGTCGTACGGCATCCGCCTTCGCACGGCTCGCGGCACGTCCTCGTTCCACGGCGCGACGGCGAAGCGACGGGGCAGCGCGGACCGCGCGGTCTCGTCGAGCGCCTCGAACTCGGCGATCAGAGTCTCGCGGTGGCGCGCGTCCAACGCCGCGAACTGGCGCCAATCGGACAGCTCGAATCCTCGGGTCTCGACGAAGGCGCAGAACTCGGCGTCGCGGAGCGCGAACTGCTCCACTTCCGCCAACTCACAGAACGCGTCCCACTCGAGCCAGGCACGGCGCCGTTGTTCGAGGAAGTCGAACAGATCGCACTTGGAATCGGGAGCAGGGTCCAGATCGCCGAGTCGATCGGCACAGTCCTGCAACTCGGCCACGCGCGAACGGAAACGCTCGGGCTCGAACGCACACGCGTCGTGACCGCGCGCCGCGATCGCCGCACATGTTGCGACGGCCATCTGCCGCACCGTGCCTGACTTCCCACTCCGGAGCGATCGCCGAATCGCGACGTGGAAGTCCGGCGCGGTCACGCCATCCGACAGCTCCTCCAGCAGTGCGCAGACATAGAAGCGCACGTCGCGCACGCTGTCGCGCGCGACCCGCCGCTCGGCGCCCAGCTTGCGAGCGACGTCATCGACCTGATCGCCGAACCAGCGCACGGGTAGGTCCAACAACAACCGCATCGCCGGCTCGAAGCCGGCGGGTGCGTCGAATCGGAACGTCGACCGCAGACCGTGCGCCTCCTGCAACAGGTTCGCACCGTGCACCGCGAGCCCGACGGCGTGCGCGCGGCGGAACTCGCGGTAGTGCAGCTCGAGGTCGAAACCGGGTTCGTCGGCAGACAGAACGACGCCGTTCCGATCGAGGATCGAGCCCCGCCGAGTCGGCACGTCGCGGAACGCCCAGCGGTTGCGGTAGCTGCGTTCGAGCCAGTCGTCGTGTTCGACCAGCATGAGGTCGGCGAGCCCGATCGCCAGCAGCGCGGCGAGCCCGGCGAACGCGACGAGCAACTTCAGGATGCGCGTTCGACTCACGGTTCGACCTCGACGAACGCGGCGAGCGGCGGCAACTGTCGCATCAGCCACCCGACCGGCGGAACCAGGATCGCGGCCCAGACCACGCTCGCGACCGTCGAGGGCTCGACAGCGTCGAGCCCGGTGTGCGTGATCCGCGCGAAGAACCCGCCGACCCGCGGCACGGCCAACGCGAGGAACGCGGCCGCCGAAGCCTGCCAGACGATGCCACGGAACACCCCGCGCGCCGGGAGCAGAACGGCGACCGGCACACCGAGCGCGAGGAAGTGCAACGCGACCGAGCCGTCATCGATCAACGAACGTCCGACGGCCGCCGCCAGCAACAGCGCCGGCAACGCACGCGTCCGCGCGAACAAGGCGAGAACGAAGCAAACCGCGAGGCCGAGGTCGAGCGGTCGGACCAGCGTTCCGGCCAACACGCGGTCGAGCCAGAACAGCTGCGGCACGAGGAAGAACCAGACGATCCAGGCGAGGATCACGAGCCGCCCCCGTCGTGCACGAGGGCCGAGAGTCCGCCCTCCGACGGCGACGCGGCGCGCTCGAGCACGAACGTGCCGGCCTTCGGACCCGGGTCGACGTCACCGATCCACAGACCCGGCGCGCCACCGGACGAAGTCGTGAACAGCGCGCCGCGCCCCGGCTCGATCGTCCCCCGCACGACCCGTAGCCCCAGTTCGCGCTCGGACGAGGCGATGACCCGGAACTCGACATGGATCGGCGATCCGCGGTCGGTCACCAACCACGCCTCGAACCGCGAACCCTCACCACCGAGCGGCGTGACGAACGCGTAGCCGTGGCCTGCCGACGTCACCCGACCGACGAGGCGATCGCCGCGCACGACCTGCGTCCCCAGCGGCAGCACGCCGCGCTCGAACGGCACGCGCGCGAACCATCGCAGTCCGGTGTCGCTGAGTGCATAGGCCTCGAGCGGTTGCCGTCGCCACTCGACGTCCCGGGCCGGGGCCGCCGCGCGGCCCGCGCGCGTCCACAGGGTCACGAGTGCGGCACCGTCGAGATCGACCGGGTCGACGAAGAACCCGATCGGCAATCGCCGACCGTCCCGTTCGTAGCCCCAGATCTGGAACGTCCCGAGCACGAGTCCGCCGGGCACCTCGCCGAGTGGATCGTCGACGAAGCCACCGGTGCGCACTTCGAACCCGTCGTGCTGCAGGCTCGCCGCGCGGTACGGATC
>JAGQQZ010000630.1 GCA_020425915.1 Planctomycetota bacterium
CACTTGTGCAGCACGATTCCGACCAGACTCGTCGCACGAGTCGGCAACATGGACACCGGCGTCTGAGCGACCTCACGGAACGCACGGTCGAACAAGACCGGTCGTGACTCGACCGACTCCCCGGCTCCGTGGACGACGAGCCGGAGCTCGATCTCTGCGAGCGAGCGCCGACCGTGTGGTTGTTCCTCTTCACCGTAGACGACACCTCGCAGGTACGGCGTCACGACGAGCGTCTCGGCATCGGGCTGACTTCGCTGTACGAGCGTGAAGATCCCGCTGTCCCGAATCTCGTCGGCGAGGATCTCCTCGACCATCTCCAGCATCGGTCGATCCCAGACCGCGTCGTCGTAGTACTTCCGCGGATACGGCCCCGATGCCTCGGCGATCGGCGCACGCTCGTCGACGAGCGGCGCCAGGAACGCCGCGCGATCGACCATGACGCGCGCGCGGTATCCCGTCGACTCGTACAGGGCGGGGTTCTTGCGAAGGTCGCGCGGCGGCGGCGAGAACTCGCAAGACGCGAGACATACCGCCCCGAGCACGAGGACCTGATTCCAAATGGCTCCCATGCCCGCGGATTCTAGCGTCGACCGGCGGCGGTTTCGCCGCACTGGTCAACGAGAAGGCACGAGCGCGAGCAGACTGGACGTATCGCCGGGGCGCAGCTCGTACAGAACCGGTGCGTCTCGCCTTCCGACCAGGATCCGCCCGTCGGTGTCGAACAGCTCCAGCTCGATCGCCCGGGCGCCGCCGACACGCTGCAGGCGGAACTCGATCGGATCCGACAGGTTGGCGAGCTTCGATCGCTCGACCGCGCGCGTCCCGATCAGGTCTCGAACCCGGTCGTACATCTCGTCGACGGCATCGCTCGGCTTTCCATCGGCATCGAGCCAAGAACCGTCCTCGTCCCGGGAGAAGCGCGCGATCGCGTCGCCGCGGGCGACTTCGATCGCCTGGACCGAACCGGGGATCGCGATGCGCAACACATCGAGGCTGGCGTAGTCGACCCAGGGGCGACGAACGGGATCGACGGCGTCGTTGGCGATCGACACCACGAACGGCAGATCCGCGCGCTTGACGTACGTCAGGTGCTCGCCGCGTTTGCCGATGTGGATCTCAGTGTCGCGTGTCGCGAGCGGATCGCGAAGTCTCAGCACGATGTAGTCCGCATCCAGACCCGCCGCGGCGAGGTCCATCGACTCGGGTTCGAATCTCTGCACGACGAACCTACCGAGCGCCGTGATGAGTTCTGCTGCCGCCGAGTCGTTGCAAGGCATCTCGACGGGGGCGACGAGCTCGAGCGAGCGTCGCTTCCGATCGAGGGTCAGCGGTCGTTCGCCGGGGATCCCGATCGTGATCGTTCGCAACTCCTGCACCTGGTCGATCGGGAAGAGCCACAGACTTCGGAGCTGCTGCAGAGGTCTGGTCAGGGCGTCTCCGTACGCCTGCGGATTCACCGCGAACACGATTTCGCGTTGCTGTTGCCGCAGCCAACCGACGACCGTGTTCGCATCGGTCGCGAACAGATCCAGCTGCTCCCGCCCTCGTGCGCCGTCCACATCGATCCGATACGTCGCCGCGGTCCCGCCGATCTCGTTCGCGCCACCGCGGGCAAATCGTTCGACGCGCATCGAGAGGATCTGCTCGACGGTCGCACGTACGACGCCCTGGCTCAGGAGCATCTCGCCGGCCTCGTCGACGGCGAGTTGCGATCCATCGCGTCGGAACGTCAGGGTCTCGCTCGTACCGTCAGTGCGCAACCGCTCGAGCCTCATCACCCGAACGTCGGCGAGCGTGTTGCGGAATACGTACGGATCGCGGTACTGATCCGCTCCCACCTGGAGGCAACTGAGCAGCCCCGCCTCGGTCACGTAGACGTCACCATCGCGGCGCAGGAACACCTCGCGCCCGTACGCGCCTTCGCCACCGAACGCCAACTCGATCCGCTTGCCGTCCGGCCACTCGATCTTGAATTCACCACGCGGTGGCTCGAGTTCGTACTGCTCGATCAGCTCCGCGTCGAGCTCGGCGGCGAGGTTGCGGCGCCGCATGTACGCACCGTCCCAAATTCTCGCGATGCTCTCGAACATCGCCTGCGACGCGAGGTCTGCGATCGGCTCACGCATCGCGAAGCCGCCATCCGGTGCGCGCCCGAACTCGAGTGCAGGGAGTTCGGGGTCGGTGCGGATCGAGATCCACGACGCGTCGAATACGCGTCGACCGTCGAGCACCCGCTGGGACAAACCGTCGTCCTCGGTCGGGACGTGCTCCGTGAAGTACAGCCCTGCCGCGATCCCGGCGACCATGAGACAGAGGATCAGAATGGTGCGCCAGCCCATCACGAACTCCGGCGCCGCCAATACACGATGAGCGCGAGTGCGAGCAGGGCCCCGGGGACGTACCAGCCCAGCAACGTGCCGATCCGTCGCGTCTGGACCTCGTTGAGCTCGAGCCGCTTGCTCTGATAACGCGTTCCGCGCACGGTCACGAGTTCCTGCCGCGCGGCGAGCCAGTTGAAGATGTTCAGCGCGAGGTCACCGTTGCTGGCGAAACCGGCGTTGATGAAGGCCACGCCACCCAACACGACGAGGTGACCTTGCCGATCGCCGGTCTCCGGGTCGACGTCGATGATGCCACCGACCGAACGAACGGCCACCTGACTCGCATCACGCGGCCCGGACAGGTCGGTCGTACCGCCGGATGCCCGTCGGGGTGCCAGCCAGGCATACGGCCCGGTGCGCAACAGGGAGAGATCGACGTGCACTCCCTCGGGTCGCTCGGCCAACGTTCGAAGTTCGCGCGCGATCTTCAACTGCGGCGCACGTCCGGCCCGCGCCAACGGACGCGTGATCGGATGCACGGGATTGAGAACCGTATCCAGCGTCTGCGATTCAATCCCGGCGCGACCCGGCGCGTCGGGCATGCGAGGATCCTTGACGAGGTGCAGCACGAGTTCCGATCCGATCTCGAATCCGAGTCTCGAGCCGAATCCGCGGAACGTCGGGTTGTGATCGACGGGGAGATCACGGTAGGAGACGTTGAGGACCACTCGCCCTCCGTGACGCAGGAACGCGAGGAGGATCTCGGCGTCGCGATCCGTGAGCTCCCGAGTCGGCTCGAACAACGCGACGATGTCGACGTCGGACGGAATCTCCTGGGTCTTGCGCAAGTTCAACTCGCGCACCTCGAAACCGTCGTCGGCGAGGGCGCCGGCAAGTTCGGAGTACGAGTCCGCGACCCCCTCGAGAATCGTCGCCTCGCCGTAGCCCTTGAGGAACGCGACGACGGGCGTCCCTTCCACCAGCAGCGACCGGATCGCCGAGGAGATCGCCTCCTCGCCCTTGTAGGTGTCGAGACGGGCGAACCAACGCTGGCCGCCCGGTGTGGGCGGCGCGTTCGGATTCGGGAAGTCGATCGCCGCCAGGTCCTCGTCGAGGATCAGTTCCTTGTGGCGGTCGCCGATCGAGACCACGATCGAATTGCGCTGACGGGCGCGCAACTCCTCGCGTCGCTCGCGCATCCGCTTGACCTCGCGCATCTCGTCGAAGTGCTCGACGTGCACGGCCCCCCGGCCACGCGCTTCGTAGACGCGCAGCAAGTCGGTCGTGAGCGACTGGATTCGCTGCAGCACGGTCGCCCATTGCTTCTGCTCGACCGTGAGTTGCGGCACGCTGCCCAGGGCGACGTAGAACGTATCGATCTCGATCTTGAGTCCGCGGGCGCGCACCTCTGTCAGCAAGTCCTCGGTCTCCTGACTGAACGTGAATCGAGCCTGCGGCGACACGTCGATCATCTGGCGCACGCCCGGCCGCCCGGCGAGGACCGTCAGGCCCAGCCATACGGCCAGCGCGAGGATCCCGCTGACGAAGATCAGTGCCTTGCCGACGAACCGCTTCACGAAGTTCATCGCCATCGGCGCGCCTCCAACGATCGTGTCGTCAGGAACAGGAAGAACGCCGTGCCCGTGACATAGAACGCGCAGTGACCCGTGTCGATCAGGCCGCGGGAGAACCACTGCGTGAGTTGGGCGAACACGTTCATCTGCGCCAACAACGACTCCAACAACGGCCATCGCTCCGCATAGGTGTCGACGTACGGGGTCACGAACGACGGCAGCGAGATCAATCCCCACCCGAACAGAATGCCCGAGAGGGAGGCCAGCAGGACGTTGTCGGTCAGGCTGCTGAAGAAGCACCCTGCGGAGAGGGCGAACGCACCGACCAGGACGAGCCCCAGGTAACCGGCGACGACCGGGGAGAACGGGATGCTCGTCGCGAGATAGGAATCTCCGGTGAGTAGCCAGAGCACACCCAAGGTCGGGATCCACAGCACGCAGAAGAACACGAACGCCGCCGCCCACTTGCCGACGACGACTTCCCAGTTGCGCACCGGCGCCGTCAAGAGCACCTCGATCGAGCCGGTCCGACGTTCCTCGGCGAAGCAGCGCATCGTGAGGATCGGCGGCACCAGCACGATCATGATGAGGCTGCTGAACTGCAACACGTAGGCAGTCGCGAACTCCTCCACGTCTCGCCCACCGATGTCTCGGACGGTCTCGACCACGGCGGACAACTCCACACCTCGGTAGAGATAGAGCAGCACCGCGATCAAGTACCCGACGGGGTTGAAGAAGTACCCGTTGAGCTCGCGGAGCATCGTGGTCCACGCGCGACTCATACGAGGGCCACCTCGCTCTCCGTCACGTACTGGAAGTACCGCTCCAGCGAAGGCTTGCGCAACGTCAACTCCCGGACGTCGACA
>JAGQQZ010000631.1 GCA_020425915.1 Planctomycetota bacterium
AGCGCCGCCCCGATGTGACCGGTCAGGCTCCGGTAGGCCTCGGCCTCCCGGCGCAGCTCGGGGTTGACCGCCATCTCGGCCTCGAACCGTTCGAGATCCTTGCCCCGCAAGTTGCCGTCGACCCAATCCGCGAGCCGTTCGTCTTCGCGCCAATCGACCATCAGACGAAGTCCCTCAGCTTTCGTTGCAGGATCAGGCGACCGCGGTGGATGCGCGACCGCACGGTGCCCTGCGCGACTCCGAGGATCGCACCGATCTCCTCGTAGGACAGTTGCTGGAGGTCGCGGAGCACGACGGCGTCGCGGAACTCGTCGGGGAGGTCCTCCACCGCGGCTCGCACGGCAGCCGCGAACTCCTGCTGGTCGACACGATCCGACGGATCGACTTCCCGCGAAGGCGGATCGTTCCGCGGCGCATCGTCATCGGCCCCCGGCATCGGCTGATCGAGCGAGAACGTCGGCTTGTTGCGCTTGAGGGCGCGGCGACGCCGGTATTCCGTGATGCTCGTGTTCATCGCGATCGTGTGCAGCCACGTCGAGAACTTGACCTTGCCATCGAAGCGACCGAGCGCGCGGTAAGCCCGCAGGAACACCTCCTGACAGACGTCCTCCGCGGTCTCTCGCTCACAGTGCAACACGCGCATCGCCAACCTGAAGATTCGATTCTGGTTCTGCTCGACGAGCACTCGGAACGCCTCACGGTCGCCCTCGCGTGCCAATCGAACGAGCTCTTGTTCCTCGGGCGTCGGCCCCATGCCGACGTCACTTCCGTGCGAGTCCGAGGGATCGGCCGCCGAGGCCGCGCGGAGACGGAACCGTGGCTGGTCGGTTCCCATGGCGTCAGGCTTTTCTCGCGCTTCCAAGTTCGATACGGCGTCGGTTCGGACGTCCACGATACCGGACGCCCAGCGCCCGGAACCAGCAGGGAGCACCCTGGGCACGGCGGCGCGGATGCGGCATAGTCGCTGTCACGTTCCGCCCCGGGAGGAACTCCGATGCCAAAGAACGTGTTCCGGTTCTCCTGTCCCTGCTGCGGCAAGGAAGTCGAGGTCGACACCCGCTCCGGGAAGGCCCGCGCGGTCGACCCGAACGAGAAGAAGGGCAAGGACTTCGAGACTCTCGTGACCGAGCAGCATCAGGCGAGCGAGCGGTTCGACTCGATGTTCGACTCGGCCCGACGAGACCAGGAGCGCCAGAAGAACCAGCTCGAGAGACTGTTCGAAGACGCCGCCGAGAAGGCCAAGCACGACGAGGACAAGCGCCCGTCGAATCCCTTCGACCTGGAGTGACGGCGCGCGGTCGCCTCACTTCTGGCGCCGCCGTTCGAGCCACTGCTCGCCCTGGTCGCTGAAGGACGGCCGGTCCTCGCTGTCGGCCAGGTCGATGACCGCGTCCCGGATCGCCTGCAGGACTTGCGTCATGTGTCCGACGTCGATCCGGTCCACCTCGTCGTCGGGACCGTGGTAGTCGTCGTGCATGTAGCCGGCGGAGATCGAGTGCGCGACGACGCCCCGCGCCGCGAACGGCAGGTTGTCGCTCGCACCGAACAGGGCATCGGCGAGCTCGAAGCCGACGAGATCGACGCCGTTGCGACGGAACGCCGGCGCGACGCGCTCCGCGAAGTCGGACAATTCGGGGCCCGTGATCCACGCGTAGTACCGCTTGCCGGGTTCGGGCCGGCCGAGCATCTCGAGGTTGACGACCGCGCAGACCTTGTCGAGATCGATCGGCGGCCGCTCGGCGAACGCGCGAGAACCGAGCAGTCCCTTCTCCTCACCGGAGAAGCAGACGAACGCGACCGAGCGCCGGAGTCGGAGTCCCGAGGTCGCGAACCACTCGGCGAGCGCCACGACCCCGGCAGCCCCGGTCGCGTTGTCGTCCGCACCGTTGAACACGACGTCGTCCGCTCCGCCGAGTCGAATCCCGATGTGGTCATAGTGAGCCGTGACGAGCACGAACTCGTCGCTGGCTTCGCCGCCCGGGAGGTACGCCGCGAGATTTGACAGTTCCACACGGACGTCCCGCGCCTTCGGAACCGTGAACGTCACCTTGGCCTTCCCGTCGGGCACCGCACCCTCGCGCACGAGGAGGACCGGGGATGCGCCGGCCATGTAGTTGTCGAGCGTCGCCTCGCGCCCCCCCGCCACGCGCCAGACCGGCGAGTCCTCGGCACAGGAGAACAGCCGCGGCGCCGACGCACGCCCTCGGGGCAGCGCGCGCATCGGTCCGATCTCGACGTCGAACGTCGCGTCATCGATCGGCCGACCGGGACGCCAGAGGCGCACGTCGACGCCTGGCCGAAGCTCGGTCACCGAACCGGCTTCACGCTCGACGCGAACCCGGACGCCGGTCGAATCGATCGCGCGTCCGGAGGCCGTGTAGTGATGGTACAGCGAGCCGTCGTCGCCCATCGGCGTCAGGCCGACCTTGGTGAAGGCGGCGTCGATGATCATCGCCGCCGCGTCGAGCCCAGGGCTCGGGGTATCACGCCCACCGAGTTCGTCGCTCGCGAGTTCCTCCACCAGTCGACGTACGCGCGAAACACTCAACGGCGACGGCTCACGACCGACGTCGAAGACCTCGTAGACGATGCGTCCGCCGACCACCGTCATGAGCACTCGAGCCTCGCGCAGGTCGTCGTCGGAGCAGGTCAGCAGGTCGCGATCGTAGACCGTGAAGTCGGCGAACCTGCCCGGCGCGATCACGCCGAAGTCGTGTTCGGCGAACGCCGCGTAGGCCGCGTACTCCGTATAGCCGCGCAGGACCTCGCGCCGGGACAGCCGCTGCTCCGGTCGCCACTCCGGCTCCGACCCGTCCGCGGAGCGCGTCGTCGCGGCGGCGTACCAGCCGAGCAGCGGATCGACGCCCTCGACCGGGAAGTCGGAACCGAACGGCACCGGCAGACCGAGCGCGAGAAACTCACGCCACGCGTAGGCTCCGCGAATCCGTTCGGGACCCAGCCGATCCTTCGCCCACGGCATGTCGGAGGTCAAATGCGTCGGCTGCATCGATGGGATGACGTGCTGGTCGCGAAAGCGGACGAAGTCGTCCGGATGCACGACCTGCGCATGCTCGATTCGGAACCTGGCCTTGCGCGTGTCGACCTCGGCCGCAGCGAAGGCGTCGAGCACGGCGCGGTTCGCCGCGTCTCCGATCGCGTGCACGCACATCTGGAAGCCGTGGCTCGCGCAGAGCTCCGCGGTGCGCCGTAGTCCCTCCCGTGGGGTCAGCATCAACCCGCGCGAGCCGGGCCGATCGGCGTACGGCTCGAGCAGGGCCGCACCTCGCGAACCCAACGCACCGTCGGCGTAGGCCTTGACGGCGCGCACGGTGATGACCCGATCGGGAGTCTGCCATGGCCCCTTGCGGATCTCGTCCTCAGCGCTGGCCGGGAGCATGACGTAGACCCGAAGTCCCCAGCGACCGCGGGTGTGCAGGTCACGCAGCACCTCGAGCACCTCCGGCGGCATGCCGGCGTCGTGAACGCAGGTCAGGCCGAGCCGCAGGCACTCGGTCTGCGCGGCCATCAGCGCCCGTTCGATCTGCTCACGAGTCAGCGTCGGCTGGTGCACCCGAACCAGGTCCATCGCTCGATCGACGAGCACGCCGGTCGGCAGCCCGTCCTCGCGCAGGATCTCACCGCCGGGCGGCGACTCGGTGGTCTCGTCGATGCCGGCCGCATCGAGCGCCGCGAGGTTGGCGAGCAACGCGTGACCGTCGATCCGCGTCAGGACGACCGGGTGATCAGGTACGACCGACGTGAGCTCGTCGTGGGTCGGCAGCCGCTTCGAAGGCCAGTCGTTCTGATCCCAGCCACGGCCGAGGATCCAGGTCCCGGGCTCGAGTTCCGCGGCGCGGACGCGCACGAGTTCGACGACGTCGGCGTACGAACGGCAACCCACGAGATCGACCTGTTCCAACGACTGGCCGAGTCCGAGCAAGTGCGCGTGCGCGTCGACGAACCCCGGGAAGACGTAGCCGCGACCCACGAAGTTGCGCGTCACCGTGCCCTCCACCGGCTCGGCATCCGCGGGCAGCACACGACCGTCGGCCGCGAGCACTCGGTCCGCGTTCCAGGTTCGTTCCGCCCCCGCCCGGACGTGGACCCCCGACAGCCGGAGGTCCTGCGGCGCGACCAGTGCCGCGAGCGCGACGCAGAACTCAGCGATCATGGCAGTGGATCTCGGTCTCGTTCGTCAGGATGACGCCGACGAGGTCGTCCTTCGAGGTCACGCGAACGCCCGGGAACACGAGACTGTCCTTGATCGTGATCGCGTTTTCGACGGTCGCGCCGGCCATGACGATGCTGTGTTCGATCTTGGCACCGTCGTGGAGCACGACGCCATCGCCGACGAGTTCCGACTTCCCGTTCTGGTCGAGCCAGTGGAGGTTCAGGTCGAGGAGGTCCTCGGGGAACGAGAGGTTGAGGTCGTTCCGGATGACCTCGGCGGCTTCGACCCGGTAGCCGTCCTCGATGAAGATCTGGATCGAGTCGGTGATCTCGTATTCGTCACGCAAGGCCGTCCGCGGAGTTCGACGCACCGCGTCGAAGAACGTCACGTCGAACAGATAGATGCCGCAACCCTTGAGGTCGGTCCGCGGGTGGCGTGGTTTCTCCACGACCCGAACGACTCGATCCGCCCCGTCGGTCAGCACGACGAAGTTGCGACGGATCGCGGCCTGGTCGGGCTCGCGCTTGACCGCCAGGACTCCGTGGGCGCGCGACCCCTCGCGCATCCTTCCCACCATCGTGCCGAGATCGCTGGTCTCGAAGTAGATGTCCCCGAGGAACAGGAAGAACGGCTTGCTCACGTACGGCTCGAGTTTGGAGACCGCGTGTGCGATCCCGAGCGTCTGCTCCTGCTCGACGTAGGTGATGCGCATCCCCCAGGCATCACCGTCGCCCAACGTGCGAACGACCTCGTGGCCCAGATGACCGATCACGATGACGACCTCGGTGACGCCGAGGCCTCGCATGATCTCGAGCTGGTGCGCGATCAGTGGACGCCCCCCGAGCGGAAGGATCGGCTTCGGGAAATGCTCCGAGAACGGCTGCATTCGCGTTCCCTTGCCGGCCGCGAGGATGACGCCCATGAACGCGCTTGATGTCATGCGCGCAGGATAGGCTCGATGTCGTCCGACGTCAGCGGCTGATGTTCTGGAACGTCGCGACCCTGCCGAGCTGGAATCCGCCGACGACCAGGTCGGCGACGCCACTGCCATTCAGATCGGCGAGCACGGCTTCGTTGGCGGTGTACGCGCCTGGGAACACCAGCGTCTGACCGACACCGCCAGCCCCGTCACCGAGCAGCACGTGGAAGTCGGACCCACGCAACGACGAGGCGAGGATGTCGACGAAGCCGTCGTTGTTCAGGTCTTGGGTCAGGAGCGCCGTCGGTCCTTCGCCGACCGGAACCGGCATGACCGCGAAGCCGGTCCCCGACCCCGCTGCGACGAGGATGGAGAGATCGTTGCTGCCACCGTTGCTGACGACGAGGTCGGTACGCCGATCGCCGTTGAAGTCGGTGGCGTCAACGCGGGTCGGCAGAACTCCGACCGCGACATCGGTCCGCGCTGTCAGCGCACCGTCGGCCGCGATCGCGAAGATCCGGACCGCGTCGCGCTGCATCATGCTGACGCACAGCTCGGGCGTTCCGTCGGCGTCGAAGTCGGCGACCGCGAATCCGCCAGGCCCGCCGGGGATCGACTGCGCGATCGGCGCCGAGAAGCCGCCGCTGCCATCGCCCGGCGCGATGGCCACTGCTTCGCCGGCGTCGTAGGCGACGATCAAGTCGACGATGCCGTCCCCCGTCACGTCCCGGGCATCCACGACACGCGGGCCATCCCCCGGCGCCCAGACACCGTCGGCGGGCGTCACGACGAAGTCGAACGCGCCGACCGAACCGACGTTGCGGCAGACCTTGATGCCGCCATCGACCGCCGCGATCACGTCGACCTTTCCGTCGCCGTCCACGTCACGGGCGACGACAGCGTGAACCGTGCGGAGGCCGAGCGAATCGCCCGTGTCGATTCGGAACGAAGCCACGAGCAGCGGGTGCCGGCCGCCGAGCGGGTCCACTCCGCCCTCGAGGATCGCGATCGCCTCCTCACCGAGTCCACCGGCGACGACATCGAGGACTCCGTCGCCATCGAAGTCCGCCGCGTCCACGGTCGCGGGACTGCGCAAGCCCGCGTCGTGGTGCCGCGCGCCGTGCAACCCGCCGTCGGCGCCGAGGAACAGGTTGATCCGATCGAGACCGGACGCACCGTGCAGGAGGTCGGTGCGGCCGTCGCCATCGAGGTCTCGCGCGATCAGCTCCAGCGCCCCACCGGTCGTGCCGAAGCGCTTCTCGCGCCCCAGCGGCATCGCCGATGCCGGGCCACCGTGGAACACCGCGATCGCTCGCTTGCGCAGCAACGATGCGAGCACGTCGGGTTCGCCGTCCCCGGTCACGTCGGCCACCGTGACGTAGGTCGGTCCACCGATCACCGGCTCTCGCTGGAGGAGGCCGAAGCCACCACCGCCGACCGCGTGGTAGACCTCGAGCACCTCGTCACCCACGCACGAGACGACGATCTCGACGGCGGAATCACCGGTCAGGTCGGCGACCGCGACTCCGAACGGGCTCGCTCCCACCGAGAACTTGGTGACATGATCGTGCAGCCCCACCGAATCGCCGTGGTAGATCACGACCTCGTCGTGGTCCGTGTCGGCGAACACGACGTCCGACAGTCCGTCGCCATCGACATCGGCGACGACGAGTCCGCTCGACCGCCCCGCGCTCGGGACGGGCAACGGAACGGCCGGCAGGAACGTCCCGTCACCACCACCGAGGAAGACCTCGACCATCGCCGACGAGAAGTGGGTGATCAACAGATCGACGTCCCCGTCGTGGTCGCAGTCCGCGACCACGAGCGATGTCGGGGAATCCGCCGTCACGAGCGAGGATCGCGCGGTCAGGTTGCCGGCGCCATCGTTGAGGAACACTTCGATCCTCGAACCCGACAGGCTGGCGCAGAGCACGTCACGATCGCCATCGCCGTCGACGTCCTCACTGGCCACAGCCGACGCGCCCGGCGTCACCGCGAGTTCGGTCGACGGAACGAATCCCGCACCGCCCATGCCGACCAGGATCCGCAGGCGCCCCTCCTGCCCCGCGACGACGAGGTCATCGACCCCGTCCCCGGTGAGGTCACCGAGGGAGATCCCGCCGACCACGTCGACGCCGGCGTCCAGTTCGACCTGCGTCTCGAACCCAACGAAACCGAGAGGAACGATCGGCGGCACGGACGATCCAGTGCCCCCCTCGTCGAGGTCGACACAGCTCGAAGCCATCGCGGCCAGGAGGGGGGCGAGTACGGTCAGACGCATGAGGAACCGGAGCGACGAAGAACGCGATCGGCGGGACCGAATCCTATCACACGGTCGAGCGTGCAGGCGCACCACGAACCGGCGGCCCCGGGACGCCTGGCTCAGAGGTACGACTCGGCGCGGGCGACGTAGTGACGGGCACGCCAGTGCGCGGTCTCGACCTCTTCGTCGGTGACCTGACGGCGCACTTTCCCCGGCACACCGAGCACGAGCGAGCGCGGCGGAATCACCGCGCCCTCCGGGACGAGCGCGCCGGCCCCGATGATCGAGTACTCCCCGATGATCGACCCGCCCAGCACCGTGCAGTTCATGCCGATCAGCGCATAGTCACCGATCTCGACGCCGTGCAGCACGACCCCGTGTCCGACCGTCACGCCACGCCCGATGCGATGCGGCGCGCCGACGTCGACGTGCACGCACGTGTTGTCCTGGATGTTCGAGTCCTCACCGATCTCGATCCTCGCGTCGTCCCCGCGGATGGTGACACCGAACCAGACGTTCGCGTTCTTGCCGAGCACGACGTCTCCGACGACGACCGCGTTGTCCGCGATCAACGCGTCACCGACGCGCTTGAGCCGCCCCCGCATGTCGGGGTGGACGACGAACTCTCGTTCTTCGGGCTTCACTTGCCGTAGACCTCCGTGAACACGTCGGGCCACTGTAGCGTCACGGCGATCGTCGTCGAGTTGTGGAGGCAGTGAACGAAGATCGGGGCGAGCATCCCCTCGTCGCGCATCCGTAGGTAGCCGAAGAAGGTCCCCATCGCGGCGAGCGGCAGTCCGTACTGCTCGCCGTGCAGGAACCCGAACAGCAACGCCGTCGTCAGGATCGCTGGCCACGGCCCGATCCACGCCGTCATCGCGGTCTGCAGGTAGCCGCGGAAAACGACCTCCTCGAAGGTCGGGCCGACGACGCAGACCGAGGCGACGACGAGCCAGAACCAGAGATCGCCGTGCGCGTGCGTGAAGTACGCCAGGTGCGGCTGGGGTTCGAGTGGCAGCCCGAGCGCCGATCGGACCGCGGGGTAGGCGAACATGAAGACCGGAACCCAGACGCAGAGCACGAGTGCGTAGGCGCCGACCAGATGGAAACCGGCGCCGCGCCTACCGCGAAACGGGATTCCGAGGTCCACGTCCGCGGCGCGCAGGCGACGGAGAAGCGCGACCGTCACCAGCAGGACGAACAGAGTCACGCCGCCCTGGACGACCATCCCGAGCTCGACCGGGGGTTCCTGGTCGGGGCCGTGACCGAGCGCGAAGAGCAGGGCTCCGGTCGCGAGGAACACGAACGAGAAGGTCGAGATCGCGCCGAACGCGAGAGCCGCGGGCGTGACGGTGCGACCTCTCATTCGCCGGCGAA
>JAGQQZ010000632.1 GCA_020425915.1 Planctomycetota bacterium
CCAGCTGCGCGGCGGCGTGCTCGATCCGGGCCTCGTCACCGGCGTCGACGGCTTCCGACAGCGCCGGGAGGACCGCGGCCCCGTAGCCGAGATCGATGTGTGGCGCGACGAGGACGTTGCGGAACCAGGGACGTCCGGCGACGCCATCCGCGTGCAGAACCGCTCCGTGCAGGCTGACGAGGGCGTCGATGTCGACTGGCCCCGTGACGGCCTCGCGCAAGGCGGCGAGTCGATCGTGCAAGTGCTCGATCACTCGCGCCGGCGCACCGTCGAGCGAGTCCAACGCGCTCGACAGCCACGGGATCCACGCGGACGGTTCGATCGGTGGAACGTCGGAGTTCGCGAACCGATAGGTCGCGATGGCGAGGAAGCGGGCCATCGCCTCGTGGGCCACGAAGCCGGGGTCGAGGAACGACTCCATCGTGAAGAACGTGTCGAACCGACTGTGGTAGACGCCGTGCCCGCCGCGCGAGCCGAAGTCGAAGCTCGGGATCCCGAGCCGGCAGACGAACGCGGTGTAGTCCGAGCCGGACCCCAGGTTGCCGACCGGCGGCCGGTCCTTGCCGTGCGCCCAGCGCGTGAGCAGTCGCCCGCGACCGTCGTGGGGGATCGTGCGCGCGGCGACGTCGGCGAGGAAGTCGACGAGGTCAGGGGTCGCGCTCGCGCCGAACCGCGTCCCGCTGATCGCGCTGTCGCAGTTGAAGTACGCCAGGCAGTTCTGCTGGATGTCGTCGGCGAACTGCTCGCACCACTCGGTGCTGCCGACGAGCCCGAACTCCTCACCGTCCCAGGACGCGAAACGGATCTCGCAGCGGGGTTCGAATCCGTCGCGAACCAGCTCACCGATGACGCGCATCGCCTCCAGACCGATCGCGGTACCGGACGACGGGTCGTTGGCGCCGTGGACCCAGGCGTCGCGGTGGCCGCCGACGAGGACGTACTTGTCGGACGTCGATTCGGTCCGGAGCCGACCGATCACGTTCCGAACCGATCGAATGCCGTCGTCGAGTTCCACCGCGAGCCGTGCTCGTGCCGGCCCGGGACCGAGGTGGTAGGTCACCGGGCACGCGCCCTGCCAGGTCTTCGGCACGTTCGGGCCGCGGATTCGCCGCAGGATCTCGGTCGCGTTCTCGGCGGAGATCGGCAGACATGGGATCTTCGGCAGCCATGCGCAGTCGGCCGGATCGAGCCGTTCCGCGTCGGGCAGCGCTGGCCGTCCCGGCGTCAGGGGGTCGCCGCACATCTCGCTGAGGTACAGGATCGATCCCCGTTGCACGGCGCTCGGCGGACGCCACGGCCCTTCCGGATGGGCGTCCCCGCGCGGGTATCCGTCGTCCGCGGGGTCCGAGAACAGCAACACGCCTGCGGCACCGCGCCGTTCGGCTTCCCGGACCTTGAGTCCGCGGAACTGCTTGCCGTAGCGGATCAGGACGATCTTGCCCTCGACGAGGACGCCCTTGGACTCGAGCCAGTCGAAGTCCTCGGCCGAACCGTAGTTCGCGTACGCCACGGGTGCCTCGACGGTCGCGGACGCCGAGTAGGCGTTGTACGTCGCGATCGGGACGTCGAACGTGTCCTTGTCGCGCGGATCCGGGCGCTCGGTGAGGTCGAACTCGATCGACTCAGGCGCGGTCAGCGCGAGGTCGACTCGCACGGGGTAGGGCAGGAACGCGCGATATTCGACGAGTTCGGTGGCGAAGCCGTACTCGTCGAGTCGGTCGCGGACGTAGCGCGCGTTCTCGTATTCGGCCGGGCTCCCGGCGACGTGTGGATCCTCGGTGAGCCGGCGCAGATGGCGGCGCGTCTCGGCGGCCGAGACGTGATCGCTGAGGAACTTCTCGGCGACATCGAGCTCGGGATGATCGGGGGGCTGAGGCTGCGGTGCGATCGCGAGCACACACGCAGCCACGACGGCGGACAGCGGCATCGGCGTACGATGCCGGTGGTGAGGGGGGCGCGCAAGCCCGACCCCTCGATCGCACCGACGGTTCGGCGTCGTGCAGGTCTCAGCCGTGGACGTCGGGCCGTATCGGCGACGGATTTCCCGTTCGGAGTGCCGATAGCTACGACGTGTCCGTCGCTCGATCGAGCGCGGCACGGTCCGAGACGGGGAGGAACGTCATGCACGCACGCGCAAGCACCAACGAGTCCGGGTTTTCTCTCGCCGAGCTGATGATCGGGATCGTCGTCTTCATCGTCTCGGTCGTCGTGCTCGGGTCCCACATCACGTCGAGCTACACCAGCGTCCAGTCGCAGCGGGACACCGTGTTCGCCTACACGAAGGCGCAGGCGATCCTGTCCGAGGTGCACTCGTTCGTCGACAGCGGTGCGGTCGAAGCCGCGGTCGACCTCGACGTGCTCGACGACGGCATCCAGCTCGATCCGGTCCTGACGGTATCGACCGCCGCCGACGGCTCGGAGCTCGCCGCCGACCACCCGCTGTCGGGCAACGTGCAGCGCGACGGAGACTGGGTCTGGTCGCGACAGATCAGCGTGCGACCGTTCGCTGCGCTCAACAACCGCAACGTGCGCTACGTCACGATCCGGATCTTCAAGAAGGACGCGAACGGCATCGACCACGAGGCGGCCTCGCTCTCGTCGGTCGTCAACTCGGTGGCGTCGTCGTACCCGACGACCCAGGTGTTCGACGTCTACCTGCTCGCGATCGACAGCATCCCCGGCTGGTGGGTGCACATGGAGTCGATCATCCCGTTCGTGGAGTCCGCGATCACCGACCTCGAGAACCGCAACCCGGGTCTCTCGGTGCGCACGCACTGGATCACGAAGTCGGGCTACGGTCGCGACCAGGCCTATCGCCCGTTCACGAACGAAACCAACGACAGCTACACGCAGTGCGACAACGTCTACTACTACCCCGGCAAAATGCCGAGCGGCAGCGCGTCGTCGTACTACTACGTGCCGGACCTGATGCGGGCTCGCATGCTCGTGGACGGCGTCGAACGCCACGGCTACGACGCGACCACCAACCCGTACCCGTATGCGATGGCGGACTTCTACAACCACTGCATGCGCTACCCGCAGGCGAAGGAGTTCCACGACCTGCGCTTGGGTGAGGTCGCCGCCCGCAAGGCCGCGATCCTCGCCGCCGAAGTCGCCGGCACGACGCCGCCGGCCGAACTCGAAGACATGTCCGAGGAGCCGACGCTTCAGATCCTCCTCGAGGAGATGATCTCGAACCCGGACGACTACCGTCACGCGTTGCTGGTCAACCTGCACGGCGAGCTGCTACCGACGCCGCCGCTGCGGAACTACTCGGATGCGGCGAAGAGCCCGAGTCGGTTCCCCGGCGTCCGAGTCGTCACGCACCCCGAGCAGCTTCGCGCCGGTCGGCCGGGAACGGCCGGCGAGGAAGACGTGCGCCTGCGCGTCTACGCCTACAAGACCGACCCGTCGAGCGGCGTCGAACGCGTTCCCGCCGTCGGCGCCGGCTTGGACTCGGGGATCTACATCGAGGTGATGGACGTCAATCTGACGGATTTCACGCAGGCGAACGGTCTCCACCCGGATTGCAAGATCCTCAAGCTGGACGGTGGGATCAGCGGAGCCGCCTACGACACCGACTTCGTCCAGGCGAAGTACGTCGGCGAGGCGCCGGCGGCGGGTGAGATGCACTACTACGTGTGGTTCAACAACCCGTACGGGAAGCGGAAGTACACGTCGATCTTCCTCGTCAACACGCCGACCATCTGCACCGAGGTCGGCGGTCAGGGCATTCGGAACAACGAGCAGTCGAGGCTCTACGACCTCGAGTACATCCCGTCGTGCGCCGACACGGACGCGACGCCGGACTTCTCGAACAACCTCGGCGACGTCGGCAACGGACCGAAGAACACCGCGCGTTGGGTCATCGAGATCGGCAAGGACATCTGGGCCGACCAGCGCTTCTACATGGAAGTCGAGCCCGCGGCGCCGGCGACGGTCAACTACGACCCGAACGACACGGCGGAGCCCGATCACGCGCTCGTCGTGCGCACGCGCCTCGCCGATCTGACGAGCGTCAACTGGTCGACGACCGGGAAGTGGTTCACTCCGTCGACGACCCCGGTCGAGCCGGAGAACTTCTCCGAGACCTACTGTTGGTGGGCGGACTCCCCGGACGACGTGCCGTTCACCGAGCGCTCGCAGTTCCAGGGCGATCCGCGCCACAACCCGTACCTCGACACGCTCGATGGCGATCCCGACTTCCCGTCGGGCTACAACTGGTTCTTCGACAGCCTGACGAACGACAGCGAGAACTCGCGCAACGACTACTACGGCATCGCGCGGACCTGGAACCGTTGGAACAGCGCGCTGCGCCAGGACGCACCGCGCCTGTTCGAGCTGTTCCGCAAGGCCATCTCGAGCACGCGTTCGATCTACACGACGCTGACCGGCTACTCCTACTACTACATGGGTGTCGGCAACGAGATCGGTTACGACGGTGCGAACGGCTACCCGAGCTCGATCCCGACGAGCCGCAAGCCGTGGGGCAGCGGCACGTCGTCGACGGGCTACGTCAACAACATCACCGGCAGCCGCTGCTACGTCCGCGAGGGCGGCAGCAACTACTGGTGGGGGATGCCGTGGCTCGGCGAGCTGTGCCCGGACTCGCAGTACTCGTACTTCTACGGCACCGACACCGACGGCAACGTCCGCGGCAACCTCATGACGGGGACCTCGTCGGGCGAGTTCTACCGGTACACCGACTACGACTGCTACCGCAACTCGAACAACTCGGCGTACGGCACGCGGATGTACGCGTCGCAGCACTGCACGTCGACGCGTGGCTGCGTCAGCTTCTTCAACAACGGCACGTCGTCGGCCCACTTCAACCACCACTTCAGCGGGGGCTCCGGCTACCCGGTGGGTCCGGGCCTCGAGATCGCCGACAACTACGGGTTCCCGATGCCGTCCTCGGTCGAGGTCTCCCGACCGTTCTCGGTCAACACGGGCGGCAACGGTCCGACGGAGTACGGCTACGCCCCGTACTCGACGAGTCGCTTCAACGCGCAGATCGTCCGGACGTTCTTCAACCACCCGTCGAGCGGGTACACCGGTTCGGGTCTGGTCGAACTCGAGGATCCGATCGGCGGGGATGCAGGCTACATCGTCGTCAACGGCATCGCTCAGACGACCACGATCGGCACGAGCTTCATCGCGAAGTACTGCCTGCTCTCGATGTACCAGTCGTTCTTCGAGACCGGCGACACCGGGATGACCTACCGCATCAAGCAGCCCGCTCGGGTCGAGATCCTGTCCCCGACCGAGATCTCGGAGATCAACAACCCGACGTCGATCGACATCCAGTTCTCGGCCGAGTGGACGCGCTGGGACGGCCAGCCGTACACCGGGTCGACTTCGGGCAGCTTCGCCGAGGCCGAAGGCGAGCTCGAATACGTGATCATGTACTCGCCGGACATCGGCACGACCTGGCGCTACATCCAGAACGATGCCGTCGCGGTGCCGGGTACCAAGCCGACCGACGCGTCGGTCATCGTCGCGGACGCCGGTGCCGGTGACGAGACCGTGAACTGGAGCGTTCCGGCGGGCAGCTTCCCCGAGGGTTCGTACCTGATTCGGGTGGAGTGCTACCGACAGAACCAGGCGCTGCACTACTCGCAGCACCAGAGCAAGATCTACATCGAACGATGAACCTGCAATCCGATCGACAGAGCGGTTTCACGCTGATCGAGGCGACGATCGCCGCGGTGCTCGTCTCCGTGCTCGCGTACCTCGTCATGACGATGAGCAAGACGGGATTCGACGCGCAGAACTACTCGCAGCGGATGTCGCGGGTCACCGAGATCGCCCAGGAGATGATCGAGGAGATCCGAGACGACGCGCAGTCGTCGGTTCATCTGTTCGGCGCCGACGCGACCGGTCAGGCCTACGTCACGATACTCGACACCACCGGACTGCCGTCGGTGATCGCCGGTTCTCGATTGCCTCAGATCGTCGACGGCGGTGTGTTCGAGGTCGATGGCGCCGCGGACGTTCGCACCGGCAATTCTCTCGCGCTCGCACGTCATGCTTGGGCGGACGAGTTCCAGGCGACGAGCGGCGACGACTATCGGATCGACGTCTACCGAATCGTCTACTACTACATGACTGAGGTCGACGGCGGGCCGCAGGACGGCCAGGCCTACGGCCTCAACGTCGTGCAGTGGATCTCCGAGCCGGTCGCGAACGGCAACCAGATCGACAACATCGACGATCCGACGGATCGCGCGGAGGTCTGTGAGCACTTGCGAGTCGCCTCCGCGGATGCGTTCGGCAACACCCACACCCCGGTGCAGGCCATTTGGAAGATCGGTGACGATCCTGCGGCGACCGGCACCTTCCGTCAGATCATCAGCGGCGGCTCGTTGGTCGATGCCCCGCAATCGCCACGTGCGACGGGGTCCTGGAAGGTCTATCCCGACCTCACCCGGAGTCGCGTGGGGATGCTCCACTACCGATTCCACTCGCTCGCGACGAACTTCGCCCCGCCGATCTGCGGCGTGGCCAAGTACGGCTACCAGACCACGACGGGCTCGGGGTTCCCGCACGGGTTCGAGACCCAGATCGTGGGGCCGTCGTCGGCCCGGAAGATCCTGTTGCATGTGAGCGTCGTGTCTACGCATACGGGCCGCCTGGCCTGGCACGACTCCCAGACGATCACCGACGCCCGAGATCTCTAGGTCCGGCGCGGGGCGAGTCGGGGGTCCTCGAAGCGGCACTTTTCCCGCGAATCCCGGCCTTCCCGTTGCCGCCCTCGACCGGGTTCGCTACCCTCCGCGGCCCGGATTCCCCATGGAAGACACCCTCCCCCAACAGCTCGTCCGCCAGGTCGGCGGTTCGTTCCAACTGACCGCGCTGCTGCAGAAGCGCGTCCGTGAGCTCGTTCGCGGCCAGAAGCCGTTGTACGAGACCCGCGACCGGAACTACGTGCGCATCGCCGCGGAGGAGCTCTCGCGCGGCCTGATCGAACTCGTCCCCGACGAGGACAGCACCCCGCCGGGCCTCTGAGCCGGTCGACCGGGGCGATCCGTTTCGTCCCGTGACGTAGCGGCCCGAATCGCCGATCGTGTCGGTGGTTCTCGCGTCGGTCCACCGGACCCGACGCCGCTGTCGATACAGAGGCGTGACTCTGGAAGGCAGCAATCCGAGTGTTGCCGGGCGCAGGCTCGGCGACTTCACGATCCAGTGCGAGCTCGGTCGCGGTGGCATGGGGGTCGTCTATCGAGCGCGCCAGGAGTCGATGGGACGCATCGTCGCGCTCAAGACCCTGCCGTCGTTCGTCGGGATGGACCACGACGCGGTGGCCCGATTCCGACGGGAGGCCGAAGCCGCCGGACGGCTGTCGCACCCAGGCATCGTCCCGATCTTCGCGGTCGGCGAGGCCGAGGGCGTGCACTACTACGCGATGGAGCTCATCGAGGGCCCGTCGCTGTCGTCGCTGATCGAGTCGCTGGCCGATCGCGAGCCGGAGCGTCTGCTCGGCACGCTGGCCGAGGAGTGCGAGGGATTTCAGGAGACCGCGAACCGATCGATGTCTCTCTCGGGTTCGCGCTACGCCTACTCCTGTGCCGCGATCGTCGCCGACCTGGCCTCCGCGTTGACCACCGCGCACCGCGGCATGGTGATCCACCGCGACATCAAGCCGAGCAACGTGTTGATCCGCGAGACCGGGACGCCGGTGCTCGTCGACTTCGGTCTCGCGCGCGACGAGATGTCGGTCGGCCTGACGCAGAGCGGTGACGCGCTCGGCACGCCGGCCTACATGGCGCCCGAGCAGGCGCGGGGCGAGAAGGACCTCGACGCGCGCGTCGATATCTACGGGCTCGGCGCGCTGCTCTACGAGATGCTGACCTTGCGTCCGCCGTTCGACGGCGCGCACCCCGGCGAGATCATGCGCAAGATCGTCGACACCGATCCGATCCCGGTGCGACAGCTCAATCCGCGCGTCCCACCCGATCTCGAGAAGATCGTCCACACGTGCCTCGCCAAGCAGGCCGACGATCGATACGCCGCTGCCGAGGCGCTCGAGATGGACTTGCGGGCGTTCCTCGACGGACGCGAGGTCGTCGCGCGCAAGCCGCGGATCATCGATCGCGTGCGTCGAGTGCTGCGGCGCGATCGACGTGCGGTCGCGGTGGGAGCCGCGGTGCTGTTCGTCAGCGCGGTCGCGTTCGGTGTCGTCGGCCTCGTCGCCGATCGTCGCAGCGAGCGAGAAGGAACCGCCGCACTGGCCGACGCACTGCGCTTCGGCCGGGCCGGCGACGTCCAGGCGCAGCAGGAGGCCTACGGGCGGGCGCTCGCGCTGCTCGATCCGTCGGCTGTTGCCGTGGCGCGCGAAGAGCACTTGCCGATCGTGTTCGAGGCGCTGTACGCCAAGCGCGAGTTCGACGTGTTGCGCGACCTGCTGGACTCGTGGCCGAACGGCCAGCGCGATGCGGTCTGGTCCCAGATCGACCGCCGATTGCGCGGCATCGGTTCGCTGTCGGTCGAGGCGCCGTCGTCCGCGACCGTCGAGTTGCGTCGCGTCGGCGAATCACTCGGGCCGTGGAAGTCATTCGAGAACGGCACTTCGTTGCCGATCGGCGATGTCCTCGTGAGGGTTGCGGCGCCCGGCGAAGCGGACGTCGTCCACCGCGTGACGATCGAACGAGACCGGGAGGCGAAGCTCG
>JAGQQZ010000633.1 GCA_020425915.1 Planctomycetota bacterium
GAACTGCAAACGCTTCATCCTCGCCGCCATCCTCCTCGCGCCGGTCCTCGTCTCCCAGGAAACCCCGCAACAGATCGCCGCTCGCCTGCTCCCGCGGGACGACTGGCAGATCATGTCGATGGCCGGCAGCAAGGTCGGCTACGTGCACACCAAGATGCACCGCGTCGACGGCGCGATCCAAACCGAGGTCGTCACCAACATGACGATGAACCGACTCGGCGCGACGATCACGGTCCTCACCGAGTCGATCACGCGCGAGCGGGACGACGGCAGCCTGATCAGCATGGACACGACCATCAACATGTCCAGCCAGGCAACGGTGTCGAAGGTCCGTTTCGAAGAGGGCTACGCGATCATCACGAGCGAGCTCATGGGGCGCGAACGCGAGCGGAAGATGCGTTGCCCCGACGACATGGTCGGCCCGTTCCGACTCCTCGTCCTCGGCATCCAGCACGGCACCGAACCAGGCTCGTCGTACGAAGCCGTCACGTTCGTGCCCGACATCACGAAGGCCGCCGAGATCTACACGGAGATCGTCGGCCCCGAGGACGTCACGCTCGACGAAGGCAGCGTGAAGACGCTGACCAAGTCGATCGTCGAGATCGAGGGCATGCCGATGAAGATCAGGAACTGGACGGACGACGACGGCATCGCGCTCCGCACCGTGATTCCGACCGCCGGGATCGAAGTCGAGATGCTCGCGTCCACGAAGGAACGCGCGCTCGAAGCGCAGTCGGCGGGCAAGGACTCGACGGACGTCTTCGAAGCCACCGTCATCAAGGCCCGCGAGCACCTCGCGTTCACGCGTCGCGCCGACGCCGCCGTCCTCGACGTCCGCGTCAAGGACGCGAGCATCGACGTCCCGATCCCTTCGGACCGTCGACAGAAGGTCGGCGACGCCGACGCCGAGCACACCCACCGCATCGAGCTCGAACGCCGTGTCCCACCTGCGGACCACCACGGCGAGCGACCGCTCGACCCCGTGCCGACCGAACTCGAGAAGGCACTCGCATCCAACACCATGATCCAGTGCGACGAACCGGAGATCGTGGCGATCGCGAAGCGCGAGGTCGGTGACGAATCCGACGCTTGGCGGGCCGCGCAGAAACTCGAGCGCTGGGTGCACGAGAACCTGACCGAGAAGGGCTTCGACGTCGGCTTCGCCTCCGCGCTCGAGGTGTGCCGCGAACGCGCCGGCGACTGCAGCGAGCACGCGGTGTTCCTGGCCGCGCTGTGTCGCGCGGCCGGGATCCCGGCCCGCGTCGTCATGGGCGTTCTCTACGTCGGCGGGATCTGGGGCGGGCATGCCTGGAACGAAGTCTGGATCGACGGCAACTGGTACGCCCTCGACGCGACCCTCGGCATGGGCTCCGTCGATCCGTTCCACCTGGCGATGGCCTCGATGACGATGGACGACGAGAGCGGCGCCGAGGAGATGGCACAGCTCATGGGGATCCTCGGCAACCTCGAGATCCGCGTCGAGAAGTCCAAGTTCGAGGGCAAGTGGACGGACATCGCGAACGCCGTGACCGTCACCGGACGGCGCTACGTGAACCGACTCTGGCGCCTCTCGTTCGAGGCGCCCGAGGGCTTCGAACTCGAGCCCACCAAGCCGCGTGCGCGGATCGACTTCGAACTCCTCGAGGTCGAGGGCAAGACGTCGGTCGGCAAGTCCTGCGAGATCGACGTCACCGCCGTCGACACGCCGAGCGACTTCACGTGGGACGAGATCCTCGCCCGCGTCGCCTCGGGCGGCCATGAGGCCCAGCCGTTCGAACTCGACGGTCGTCAGGCCCGCCGCATCCGCGTCGAGCGAGGCGACCGACGATTCGAAGTCGTCGTCGTGAACACCGGCGCCGCGCTCTTCGTGTTCGAATTCGACCGCATCGACTCCGACGCGGACCGGGAGACGTTCTCGAAGTTCCTCGAGACGGTCGACCTCGATCCGGTCGGTACTCGCTGAGCCGTGCGCGCCGACCGGCTCGTCGTCGGGGGGATCGCGGTGGTCATGATCGCCGCGATCGCGACGTGGTGGTTGCCGGACTCCGCGGAGCCCGCACCGCTCCCGCCGACGGACGTCGGCGAACGGCCCGCACCGACCGACGAGGTCGACACCGAGCCGACCGCGAGCGTCGCCGCGAATCCAGTCGTCCGACACGATGTCGCACCCGACGAGTCGAGCATTCCGACTGCGTTCGACGATCCGGACTTCCGCCGCGGACTGACGACCATCACGGGCACCGTGCTTCGCTCGGGAAAGCCTGTCGCTGGAGCGAACGTCACGGTGGTCCGTCCCGGAGAGTTCCACCGCCTCGTCGCGGAATCCCGTCTCGCCCGGACGTTCGTCGCCCGCGGAGTGACGAGCGCCGATGGGAAGTTCCGAGTCGAGAGCGTCTGGCCGTCGCTCCGGAACATCCGATTCGAGGTTCGTGCCTCGGCCGCGGACGGCGCGACCGGCTCCGTCACGAAGCAACGGTCCTTGCCGATCGGCAATCCCGTCGACGTCGGTACGATCGAACTCGGCGCGACGACCAGCGTGTCCGGACGGGTCCTCGACTCGAGTGGATCGCCGCGCGCCGGTGTCCGCGTTCGCGCCGTCGCCGGTGACGTGATCGACGATCCGGAGAGCTGGGTGATCATCCCATCGCACCTCGTGGTCCGATCCCATCGCTGCACGCCCGCGGGCCCGACCACTGCGGATCGCATGTTCGAGCAAACGACGGACGCGGCAGGGAGATTCAAGATCGAATCCTGCGCCACCGACGTCTACACGGTCATGGCGTGCGTCGACGGCAACCGACCGAGCGCCATCTGGTCCGGTCATCCGGACGCGGAACCGCCGGGAGACATGACGCTGGGCGACGGTACGCTGCGCGGCCGCGTGTTCGACGCGGCAGGGAGTCCCGTAGCTGGCGCCCAGTTGCTCGTCTCGTTCGGTCACCAGATTCCGAAACCGCCCTGGGCCTTCGAATCGGACCGGGCCCCGGCGTTCCTCGCCCATCCCGCCGGGCCGGCGACGGACGACGGGTCCTTCCGGATCACTGGCTTGCCCGACGGTGAGATCCACGTCGCCGTGCGCGCCGGACCCGACCGCGGTTGGACCGTGTTCCCGTCGCTCGACCGAGACCAAGAACACGAACTGCACCTCGTGCGCGAAACCGACGCGACGTTCCGCGTCGTCGCAGAGCCACCGCGGGCCGCCCCCGACAACTACGCGATCTGGATCGGACCCCTGACGTCGCGGGAGATCGACCGGCTCGGACGATCGTTCCACGAGTTCTCGGTGAGCGACTTCGCGTTCTCGCCGTCGCCGAACCGCATCGAACGATCACCGGGCCAACTCGTGGTTCGAGGGCTGCCCTACGGGCGCTACTGGCTGGCCGCCGAGGGCGACGGACTCGGCGCGTTCGTGCAGTTCTCACACTCGCTCGGCGAGCCGATCGACCTCGTCTTCGATCGCACGCCGACGATCGTCCGGGTCGTCGACATCGAGGATCGCGCGATCCGGAACGCGCGCGTGCTCGTGCGCCCCGAGACTCCGGTCGCACCTGGCACGCAGCGGATCGTAGGGATGACAGACAAAGCCGGCGAAGTCGCGTTCCTGCCGATGGCCCGGGAACAAGTCGAGGTCCTCGTCGAACACCCTGGCTTCGCGCCGTTCCGAGGCAAGTTCGCGATCGACGATCACGAGGTCGACGTCGTCCTCCATCGGACGGGATGGGTGCGCGGACGGATCGACTACCCCGATCGCGCGAAGATTGCGCGTCCCCACGTCGAGCACCGAACGAGCGACTTCTCGATTCCGATCCCGTACTCGACCTCCGGCGAGTTCTGGCTCGGTCAGGTCCCCGCCGGTGACTACGACATCTCGACGAACCACGAGCCCGATTCGTGGAGCTTCTCTCCGTCGAGTTTCCACGTCGAGGCGAACCGCGACAACGTCGTGGTCATTCTCGCCGAGCGACTCGACAGGCCCGACTATGCGAGCCTCGAAGGCCGGATCTCAGGTCCGTTCGCGTCCGACGCACGCTTCTCGGTCCGCGTCGCGGGCGTGCTCGACGCGGCGTCGGCACACGACCGGTCGTTCCGGGTCGATCGCGTTCCACCGGGGAAGCGCGGAATCAACCTGTTCCTCGACGGATGCTCGACGGTGCTCGAGACGCGGGTCGTCGAGTTCCAACCCGGCGAAGTGCACACGGTCGAGTTCGAACCTCGTTTCGCTCGCATTCGCGGCACCGTCCGCACCGAGGGCCTCCAACCCTACAGCTTGTCGGTCACGAGCGCCGGAGGCGCCTGGAGCTTCGTCCGACCGGACGGGTCGTTCCAACTCGCCGTGACGGAGTACGGCGAGATCGGGGTCTCGGCGATCGACAGGGCAACGAGACGATTCGCGCGCGAATCGGTCGCAGTGACCAGCGGCGACACGATCGACCTAGTTCTCGACCTCGACCGCCGATACGCCGTCGCGTGGACGATCGATCCGCGCGCGCATCTGCTCGGAGAAGTCGTCGAGGGCACCGCTGAAGGACCTGAGAACTTCTCGCTCGAATGGGTCTCCTCACTAGGACTCGTGCACGAAGCGCCGGTCCTAGCCGGTCGCTACGACGTGACGGTCTCGTTCGCGAACGGGAAGCGCGCGCGAACCCCCCGACCGGTCGTCGTCGGCGCCAACGGCACCTGCGCGAGGGAGATCCTCCTCGAACTCACTCACTGACGACGCGTCGGAACACTTCGTCGTACCGTCTCGCGACCACGCTCCAGTCGAAGTCCGCGCGGACTCGATCGGCGAGCGCCGGCTCGACTGCGAACTCGCCGCGGCAGACACGGAGGATGCGGTCGGCCAGGCCCGGTTCGTCGCCGTAGTCCGCGAGCAACCCGGTGACGCCGTCCTCGATCAGGCTGCGGATCCCGTCGACGTTGGTGCCGACGACGGTCGCGCCGCAGGCCATCGCTTCGAGGACCGGGATGCCGAAGCCCTCGAACACCGACGGGACGACGACGCAACCGGCGCGCTGGTAGAGACGCGGGAGGTCCGCGTCCGGCACGAAGCCGAGGAACTCGACGTGCTCGATGAGACCGTGGTCGTGCGCGAACTGCTCGAGCGCGAGGCGCATCGTCCCGGTGCCGCCGACGAGCAATCGGACGCGCGGCTCGCGGGCGACGACGTCGCGCATCGCCCGCAGCAGGAAGTCGATGCCC
>JAGQQZ010000634.1 GCA_020425915.1 Planctomycetota bacterium
AGGTGGCGCGACGGGTCAGCCAATCGGACGCGTCGCTGCTCGTCCTGGGTGAGACCGGGGTCGGCAAGGAGCGGCTCGCGGCGGCGATCCATGCCGAGAGCCGGCGCAGCAACGGCCCGTTCGTCGTCGTGAACTGCGGGGCGATCCCGGAGACGCTGTTCGAGAGCGAGTTGTTCGGGCACGAGAAGGGAGCGTTCACCGGTGCGAGCCGGCGACACCGCGGCAGCTTCGAGATGGCCCACGGCGGCTCGATCATGCTCGACGAGATCGGCGAGATGCCGCTCCAGATGCAGGTCAAGCTGCTGCGCGTGCTGCAGGAGCGGACGATCCGCCGGGTCGGCGGCGAGGAATCGGTACCGATCGACGTCCGCGTCGTGGCGGCGACCAACCGAGACCTCGAGGCCGAGGTCGCCGCGGGTCGGTTCCGGTCGGATCTCTACTATCGCCTGAGCGTCGTGACGCTGACGTTGCCGCCGCTGCGCGACCGTCGCGAGGACATCCCGCTCCTCGTCGCGAGCTACCTCGAGCGATTCCGTGCGGAACTCGGTCGGGTCATCCGTGAAGTGGCGCCGGACGCGATGGCGGCGCTCACCGCCTACCACTGGCCGGGCAACGTGCGAGAGGTCGTGAACGTCATCGAACGCGCCGTGCTGCTCGCCGAGGGTGAGCGGATCACGCTGGCCGAGCTGCCGGAGGCCATCGCGACGTCGGTGGTCGACGCGAAGCTCGAGCCGCTCGTCGAGGAGATGGCTGCCAACTCCGGCGAGTTCGACACGGCCTGGCTCGACGTGCCGTTGCGCGAGGCGCGCCACGCGTGGAACGCGGTGTTCGAGCGTGAGTACCTCGACCGACTGCTGCGACAGGAGTCGGGGCGCGTGAATCGAGTGGCCGGGCGAGCCGGGATCGATCCGCGTTCGCTCTACACGAAGATGCGCGCGCTCGGGCTGCGCAAGGAGGACTACCGTTGATCGGGTTCGTTCGACTTCCCGCGCGATGCGTGACTCGTGAGAGACCTTTGGAGCAGGATCCGGTACGGTGAGCCGCGGAGGTGTGGACCGTGATGCAACCTGACACGAGCGAGTACTTCAGGCTGTACTTGAACCGCCAGGGTGGTGTCGACGAGAGCGCGTCGGAGGATGCACCGTACTGGGAGCACTTCCGGATCGAGAGCGGCGCGGAGGACGAGCTGGTCGAGCGCGCGAAGATCGATGCGCCGATCGCGGAGTACCTGCTCGTCGACAACGCGCGGCCACGCGCGAGCGCCTTCGAGAAGGGGATTCTCGTCGTCCTGCGTGGTGCCAACTTCAACGCGGGTGCGGACCCCGAGGACATGGTGTCGATCCGGGCGTGGCTCGAGCCGGGTCGGCTCGTGACCGTCAGCCCGCGCCGCGTGTTCACGGTCGAGGACATTCGCGGCGGTTTGATGCGCGGTGCCGGCCCGTCGAGCCCGAGCGGCGTGCTCGTCTCGCTGGCTGACGGAATCGTCGATCGGATGGTCACGGTGATCGACGACTACGAGGAGCGGACGGATGCGCTGTTCGCGATGACGCCCGAAGAGCGCGAACAGTCTCGGACCCTGCAGGATGACATCGTGTTGTTGCGATCGGGCGCTGCGCTGCTCCGTCGCCACCTCACGCCACAACGTGACGCGATCCTCCAGCTCGCGCGTGAGGCCAAGGGCGCGATGTTCTCGGAGGTCGAGACGCTCGAACTGCGCGAAGTCGCCGACCGGACGATCCGATTCGTCGAGGAACTCGACTCGGTCCGCGAACGCGCCACGGTCCTGCAGGACGAGATCAAGTTCGTCGCCGCCGAGCGCATGAACCGGAACATGTACGTGCTGTCGATCGTCGCAGCGATCTTCCTGCCGCTGTCGCTGTTCACGGGTCTGCTCGGCATCAACGTCGGCGGGATCCCCGGCACCGAGTCGCCGGACGCGTTCTGGATCGTGACGGTCGGGCTGCTGCTGCTCGTACCGTTCGAGATCTGGTTCCTGCGGCGGACCGGACTGATCTGATGCTGTCGATTCTCGGATGGCGCGAGTGGGTTCGACTGCCGACCCTCGGGACGGCGATCAAAGCGAAGATCGACACCGGTGCGATGACCTCATCGGTGCACGCGTTCGACCTTCGCGAATACGTCGACCGAGGCTGTCCGATGGTGGAGTTCTCGCTCCACCCGCGGCAGCGGTCCGATGAGTTCTCCGTGACCGCGGTCGCGGAGATCGCCGGGCG
>JAGQQZ010000635.1 GCA_020425915.1 Planctomycetota bacterium
AACGCGGCACGCTTCTCCGGATCGGCGACGTAACCGATCGCTTCGCTGCGCGCGCGCATGCCGTACCAGAAGAAGAAGCCGCCGTGACCGTACCGATTCGCGTGGTCGTCGTACTTCCGCACCTGTTCGAGGTTCGCATGGTGTTCGAAGGACGCGTCGAGTGCAGCGACGAGCCGTTCTTGATCGCCGTGATCCCACGTCGAGAGCGCCAACTCGCCGAGCGCCATCCGTCCGATCGCGGACGGCACGTTGCCGCGGCCGCGCCGCATGCCATAGGAGAACGCACCGTTGTCGGAACGGGTCGAAAGGAGGGCCTTCAACCCGCGCTCGACCACAGCGGCGTCGACGGTCGCGCCGTGCTGCTCGGCGTGCCGCATCGAGACCAGGACCGACGCGGTCACGAACGGGTTCGCGTACTCGTGGAACCATGCGCCCGCGTCGTTCTGGAGTTCGTGCAGCGCACGCACCGCCGACGCCAGGGCCGCCTGGACCCGCTCGTCGTCCGGCCAGCGGTCCAGCATCCGACAGTAGAGTCGGATACGAAACAGCTGCGCCCAGACGACTTCGTCGGTGTCGTCGGCCGAGAGATGCGCTTCGTCGGCGACGTAGTCGAAGAACCGGCGGACCTCGTCAAGGATCTCCTGGTCGTGCGCCAGGCCGTGTTCCAGCACGGCCCAGCCGGCGATCGCCGTGCACGCGACATAGACGTTCGGCAGGCTGTCGGTACCGCCGAAGTCGTACGTGCTGTCGACGATCCCGCCGAAGTCGTCTCGCATCCGCAGCAGGAAACCCGTCCCTCGATCCCACAGCTCCGCCGCCGAGTAGCTCCCGGGCGGAGCACGAGATCCATCGGTCTCGGCCTCGACCACGACCTCCGGGACCTCATCGACTTCGAAGCCTCGCGCCAGCGGACCGTGGCCTTCGAGTTCGGCGGCGGCCTTCCACGCGATCGACGAGTCCGGGTGGTCCTTCACGACCTTCTGCCACTGTCGCCGCGCCTCGCCATGCTGTCCGCGACGGAACAGGTCCACGCCGACCCGAAACGCGAGCCACGCGGCCTCGTCGACGGCCGGCATGTCGTAGGTGCGATCGGGACCCCACGGACCCGGCGCTCGCGCACCGAACCGACGCAACGGGCGCTCGAACCACCTGGCCTCCATCGTCGTGATCTTGTCGAGCCGGCCGAGTTCCTCGCCGGCCGGGTCGAGGACGACGTACCCGGGTTCGATGAACTCCAACCGCCGCAACCCGAATCGCTTCTGATCCGAGACCGACGCGACGTGCCGGACCGGGACGAACCGATCGTTCAGAAGCGCAACCGTCGACGGCCAGGAGAACGGCCCCGCCATCATGTACCGGTCGATCTCGGCCTTCCGATCCATCGGCGACCGCTCGAGCGAGGGGACGTACCAGAAGACCGGCTTCTTCGTCTCGACACTCTCGGCGATCGCCGCCTCGAGGTCCTCGCGCCACGCGACCGCGCTCCCGGCCTTGGCCGCGAGTTCGGATGGCGCGGGCCGGATCTTCTTCATCGAGTTCTGCGCTCGACCGGACGACGGGACGAGTAGCACGACCAGACAGCCGACCAAGGCGCACCGAGCGATCATCCGCGCAGCATAGCAGGCCGTCGTTCGCGACGACCGTTCTCCTCGGCTATGGTGTCCGCGCTCACCGAAGCGATCCGACCCCATGATTCGAACCTCGATCCTGCTCGCGCTCACCGCGCTCCTGATCCCGACCACTCCCGACGAGGGCCAGTGGCTCCCCCAACAAGTCCGCAAGATGGACTGGGACGCGCTGCGTCGCCGCGGGATGAAGCTCACGCGGGACGAGTTCTGGCACCCCGAGAAGGGTGGCATCCTGTCGGCCGCGGTGCAGATCAACGGCTGCACGGCCTCGTTCTGTTCGACCCGCGGGCTCGTCGTCACGAACCACCACTGTGGCTTCGGCGCGGTCAGTGCGCTGAGCACTCCGGAACACAACCACCTGCGCGACGGCTTCGTCGCCGACACCCTCGCCGACGAATTGCCGGCCGAGGGCATGACGGTCTTCGTCGTGCGGCGGATCGAGAACGTCACCGATCGCGTGCACGCCGCGCAGGCTGAGGCGAAGTCCGACCTCGAGCGCTGGCAGTTGACCGAGAACGTCAAGCGCCAGCTCGTCGCCGAGGGTGAGCAGGAGCCGGACACGACCTGCCACGTCGCGGACTTCTTCGAGGGCCGGGAGTACCACCTCTACTACCGGACCAAGATCTCCGACGTCCGCCTCGTCTACGCGCCGCCGCGCGCGGTCGGCGAGTTCGGCGGCGAGGTCGACAACTGGGAGTGGCCGCGGCACACCGGCGACTTCACGTTCTTCCGCGCCTACGTCGGCCCGGACGGCAAGCCCGCGCCCTACAGCGAGAACAACGTCCCGTACGAACCCGAGCACTACCTCCGGGTCTCGGCCGACGGGATGCACGAAGGCGACCTCGCGATCATCATGGGCTACCCCGGCCAGACCGAGCGCTACGAATCCTCGCTCGCGATCGCCGACCGGCAAGGCTTCTACTATCCGCAGCGGCTCGCGCTGTTCACGCACATCATCGACGTGCTGCACGCCGCGAGCGAACGCGACGAGGAGACCGAACTCCGCTACGTGAGCCTGATCAAGTCGCTCGCCAACGTGCAGAAGAACGCGGAGGGCATGATCTGGGGACTCGCGCGCAACGCGGTCGTCGAGCGCAAGCTGCGCGAGGAAGCCGAGTTCACCGACTGGGTCGATGCCACACCGGAACGCCTGGCGAAGTACGGAGCGGTCCTCGAGGACCTGAAGGCGATCGACCTCGATGCTCGCAAGACGCAGGAGAAGGACCTGCTGCTGGGCCTGCTGGGCAGCCCGAGGATCGCACCGATGTTCGCGAACCTCATCGGCCTCGTCGCGCGCGACGGCAACGGTATCGACCAGGTCGCCGGCGCGATGGACCTCGACTTCGAGATCGCGCAGCGCCCGATCCTCGAAAGACTGCTCGACGAGGCGCTCCAACTCCAGGACCCGATCTTCCGCCTCGACCCCGAAGGCGAGCCGATGACCGGGGCACAGATCCTCGAGCACACGAAGATGACGGACCCGGCAGCTCGCGCCGCGTTGTTCCAAGGCGGCGCCGAGGCGATCGCCAACAGCGATGATCCGCTCGTCGTCGCGGCGCGGGGCACCCTCGAGGAGCTCCGCGCGCGAGGACTCCGCGACCGCGAACGCGCTGGACGACGGATCGCCGTCGGCACACGCTGGATCGAGGCCCAGCAGGAGTGGCGCGGAACGTCGTTCTACCCCGACGCGAACAGCACGATGCGCGTGTCGATCGCCAGCGTGAAGGGCTACGTCCCCCGCGACGGCGTCTACTACACCCCGCACACGACGGTCGCGGGACTGCTCGCGAAGGAAACGGGCGAGGAACCCTTCGCCAACCCGAAGCCGCTGATCGAAGCCGCGGAGAATCGCCTGAGCAGCCGCTACTTCGACGCGAAGATCGGCGACGTTCCGGTCTGCTTCCTCACCGACGGCGACACCACGGGCGGCAACTCCGGGTCGCCCGTCGTCAACGGCAAGGGCGAACTGGTCGGCCTCAACTTCGACCGCGTGTTCGAGAACGTGTCGGGCGACTACGGCTGGAACCCCGATCGCTCGCGCAACATCTCGGTCGACATCCGCTACGTGCTGTGGATCCTCGAGCAGGTCCGCCCCGCGCATCGCCTGCTCGACGAGATGGGAGTCCGTTGAGCGATGGGCCGGGCGCACCACTACGGGCCGAACATCCATCTGTGTGAGGACCCCTACCTCCTCTCGCTGCTCGCGCGCGCGGGGTCGCCGGCGACGTCGACCGAGACCGTGCCCGCGCTGGTGCGCTCGGGCTACCAGTATCTGATGCACCGCGTGCTCGACGAGCGCTTCCCGGTCGCCACGGACCGCGTCGCGACGCGGATGGTCGCGACCGAGCCGCGCGCGTTCTACGAGGGCCCGAGACTGTGCCAGAACACCAAGCTCGTGATCTGCTCGGTGATCCGCGCCGGCATCCTGCCGTCCCAGGTCTGCTACGAGGCAGCATGTGAAGTGCTGCCGGCCGCGAACGTGCGACTCGACTTCCTCAACATGTCTCGCGTGACCGACGACTCGGGCCAGGTCACCGGTGTTCGCCTCGACGGATCGAAGATCGGTGGTCCGGTGCGCGACGCGGTGCTGCTGATCCCTGACCCGATGGGTGCGACCGGGGGAACGATCGAGCGGGCCGTCAACGTCTATCGGAACCTGACCGGCGGTCCGCCGCGCGCGATCGTCGCCGTCCATCTGATGGTCACGCCGGAGGCCATCCTGCGGCTGACGGCCAACACCCCCGACGTCCACCTCTACGCGGGACGACTCGATCGCGGGCTGTCGCCGGTCGAGGTCCTCGAGTCGGAGCCCGGCACGCACCCCGATCGCGAACGCGGGCTGAACGACGTCCACTACATCGTGCCCGGCGCCGGCGGCATGGGCGAACTCCTGACGAACTCATGGGTCTGACTCGCTTCGCATGTCTCGTGCTCGTGTTCGCGGCTTGTCACGCGCCCGAGAGCTATCCCGCGGACGGCATCCCTGCGCTCGGTTGGCTCGAGGGCCAGTGGGTCGGCGAAACCGACGGCGGCGTCCGGGTCGAGGCCTGCTACAGCTCCGCGGACGGTGGCATGCTGGTCGCCGCGACCAAGGAGATCGGCGCCGACGGCAAGGTGACGATGTTCGACTTCGAGTTCTTCGCGGAGCGCGGCGGCACGCTGTTCCTGCAGCCGTTCCCGTTCGGCAAGCGCAGCGTGACGTTCGCGCTGGTCGAACTCGATTCCGCCGGGCGCCGCGCCGTGTTCGAGAACCCAGACCACGATTTCCCCCGTCGCTTCGATTACCACTGTCCGAGCCCGGACCGTCTCGTCGTCTCCCTCGTCGGCGAGCTCAACGGCTCGCGCGAACGCGCCCGCTACGAACTCACCCGCCGGCGCTGATCCGATCCACGCACTCATACCCCACGCTCATGGCCTCCATCGTCTCGATCCACGGACGCGAAGTCCTCGATTCCCGCGGCAACCCCACCATCGAGGTCGACGTCGAACTCGACACCGGCACGATCGGCAGCGCGATCGTCCCGTCGGGCGCATCGACCGGCGCACACGAAGCCGCCGAACTGCGCGACGGCGGGAACCGCTACCTCGGCAAGGGTGTGCAGAAGGCCGCCGCCAACGTCGACGGCGAGATCGAGAGCGCCCTGCTCGGCTATCCGGTCGAGCACCAGGCGGAGATCGACGGACTTCTGTGCGAACTCGACGGCACACCCAACAAGAGCCGACTGGGTGCCAACGCGATCCTCGGCACGAGCCTCGCGTGCGCCCACGCCGCGGCCGCCGAACTCGAGCTGCCGTTGTTCCGCTACGTCGGCGGCATCCGCGCCCGGCGACTGCCGGTGCCGATGATGAACATCATCAACGGCGGCGCGCACGCCGACAACAACGTCGACTTCCAGGAGTTCATGGTCATGCCGTTCGGCGCCGAGACGTTCGCCGAGGGACTGCGAATGGGTGCCGAGGTGTTCCACGCGCTCAAAGCCGTGCTGCGCGACAAGAAGCTCGCGACCTCGGTCGGTGACGAAGGCGGCTTCGCGCCGAACCTCGATTCGAACCGCGCCGCGTTCGACATCATCCTCGAGGCCGTCGAGAAGGCCGGCTACAAGC
>JAGQQZ010000636.1 GCA_020425915.1 Planctomycetota bacterium
CAACGGCGAAGGGGGCGGGCGGGGCTGACGCCTCGTTCCGCTTCCGAGCCCGAGCGGCGGGAGCTCGCACCAACAGCAACCCGCCTTCACCCTCGCTGCGAATCCACCTGCACCGCGCGATCTTCGTCCGCGATCCAAGCCGTCAACTTCCCGCCGTACACACACGCCGAATCCAGCGCCACCGTCCGCTCCGTCCGGTCGAAGCCACGCCGCGCCCAGTGACCGAACACGACCGTTCGATCGCCGCGGTAGTGCTCGTCCCACGGCACGAACGGCGGCTCAGGCGGCGGCCAATCCGACGGCGGCCGACGACCGTCTGCCGTGCAGTACCGGACGTTCACCGCGAAGTCGATCTGCTCCGGTCGTTCGATCCCGGCTTCGAGGTCTTCGATCGTCCAATGCGGATGCAGCGCGGCGTGGACGACGATCACGTCAGGCTCGACGCGAACGATCGGCTGCGCGCGCAACCACGCTTCGAGAGTCGGATCCTCGATCAGCCCGCGATCGAGCCACAGCAGGTCGTGGTTGCCACGAACGGCGATCGCACCGAGGTCGATCATCCGGCGGAGCACACCGTGCGAGTCGGGGCCCTTGTTGACGAGATCGCCGACCGAGCACAGCCGGTCGGTCCCGGCGCGGAACTCCACGCGCTCGAGGAGCGCATCGAGTTCGCTCAGGCAACCGTGGACATCACCGACGTAGACGCGGCGCATGTCGGCCGATTATGCCGCCACGCCGCGAAACGAACACCGTCTCAGCGCCGTGAGCCGAGCGGGACGTAGTCGCGCGCGTCCGGTCCGACCCAGTTCGAGCGCGGACGGATCAGGCGGTTGTTCGAATACTGCTCGAGGACGTGCGCGGTCCAACCGGCGACACGGCTCATCGCGAAGACGCAGGTGAACAGGTCCGCGTCGATGCCCATGTAGTGGTAGGTCGACGCCGAGTAGAAGTCGACGTTCATGTCGAGGCCCTTACGCGCCTTGATCAGGTTCTCGATGGCCTGCGACATCTCGAACCACTTCGGTTCACCCTTGCTCTGCGCGAGCTCGCTGGCGAACTGCTTGAGGATCAGTGCGCGCGGGTCGACGACCTTGTACACGCGGTGGCCGAAGCCCATGATCTTCTCGCCGCGCTGTAGCAACGCATCGACGTACGACTCGACCGCGTCGACGCTGCCGATGTCGAGCAGCATGTTCATCACGGCGGTGTTCGCGCCACCGTGCAGCGGTCCACGCAACGTGCCGATCGCGGACGTGATCGCCGAGTAGATGTCGCTCAGCGTCGCCGCGGTCACGCGGGCGGAGAACGTCGAGGCGTTGAAGCCGTGCTCGGCGTGCAGCACGAGACACGTGTCGAACATGCGGGCCTCATGCGCGTCGGGGACCGAACCCGTCAGCATGTAGAGGAAGTTCGAAGCGTGATCGAGGTCGTCACGCGGCTCGACGACGGGCAGTCCCTTGCGGACGCGATCGTACGCCGCGACGATCGTCGGCAGCTTCGCGGTCAGGTCGATCGAGCGCTCACGGTTGATGACCGGATCGGCCGTCAGCACGTCGTTCCCGGTCGCGCAGGCCGAGACCACGGTCCGCAGGCAGTCCATCGGCTGCTGCTCGCCGGCGAGACGCCGGACCAGGTCGAGCTGCAGCGGAGTGAGCGCACGCGCGGCCTTCATCTCGTTCCGCAGCGACTCGAGTTCCGATTCGTTCGGCAGCTCTCCGTCCCAGAGCAGCGCCGACGTCTCGACGAAGTCGCTCTGCTCGGCCAGATCCTTGATCAGGTAGCCGCAGTAGCGCAGCTCCCCCACGCTCCCATCGATCTTGCCGATCGCGGAATCGGCGACTGCGACGCCTTCGAGTCCAGCTTTCGGCGCGGCCTTGCTGTCGGTCATGCTCACGGTTGTTTTCGGTCTGTAGTAGGTTTGGGGTCGCGGAGTTACCGTTGTCATCGGCTGATAACCCGCTGGAACTTGCCGAGTTTCCAATCGCACGACGCCGAAATCGTCCCTTCCCGGCGGGAGGCTACTCGGTCGACTGACGACCGACAAGCCGGACGACGCACCGCGAATTCCCGATGACCTTGCTCCGCGCGGCGACCTCGATCTCGGCTCTCACGCTGGTGTCACGGATCCTCGGGCTGGTCCGCGACGCGACGATGGCGTGGCTCGTGGGGGTCAACTGGGTCTCGGGGGCGTTCGTCCTCGCCTGGATGATCCCGAACCTGTTTCGTCGCCTGTTCGGAGAGGGAGCGCTCGCGGCCGCGTTCATCCCGGCTTTCACGCAGGCCCGAGCGCGAGACGGCGACGATGCGGCCCGTCGGTTGCTCGCCGGAGTGACCGGCGCGCTGACCGTGACGCTGGTCGGGCTCGTCGTCCTGGTCATCGTGCTGTCGTTCACGATGCCGCGCGAGATCATCGGTCTCCAGGGGGCCACCGATGTCTCGGCCGCGGAACAGGGCGCGCTGATCTGGGAATTGACGCGCCTGCTGTTTCCGTACGTCCTGCCGATCTGCCTGCTGGCGACCTATGCGGGAGCCCTCAATGCGCTCGGGGTGTTCGCGCCGACGGCTGCGGCCCCGGTCCTGCTGAACCTGTTCTGGATCGGTGGTCTCCTCTACGCCGCACAGGGAGACCGGACCCTGCCGCAGATCGCCCACGCCGTCGCGACCAGTCTGCTGACCGGCGGTTTCGTCCAACTGTCGCTCGCGCTGGTGCCACTCTGGCGGCGGGGCATGCTGCCGGCACCGCGGTGGCCACGCCGCGGCGACGGCACGCGGGAAGTCTTCCTGAAGATGGCCCCGGCCGCGATCGGCCTGTCGATCGTCCAGTTCAACCTGCTGCTCGATCAGGCGCTCGCCGAAGTGCTGGTCGGGCCGGGTTCGGACTACCACATCTACCTCGCGAATCGACTGGTCCTGTTCCCCCACGCCCTGGTCGCGATCCCGCTCGCCACGGCGGTGTTCCCCTCGCTCGCGAAACTGGTCGGCGACCGGGTTCGGCTCGCCCGCGTACTCGGACGGTCGGTGCGCTACACCCTGTTCCTCTCGCTCCCGGCCGCGATCGGCATGGCTCTCGTCGCGGGTCCGTTGATCGATCTCGTGTTCGTCGGTGGACGCTACATGGACGACGATGCGGTCACGACCGGGTGGACGACGATCGCGCTCGTCAGCGGACTGCCCGCGCTCGGCGTCGGCCAACTCTACGCACGTGCGCTGTTCGCGATCGGTGACACCAAGACCCCGAGCCGGGTCGCCGTCGCGTTCGTAGCGTTGAACGTCGTCGCCAATCTCGTCCTCGTTCTCGGGTTGGGCTTGGGAGTACCGGGGTTCACGATGGCGACGACGGCGTGCTCGATCGGCAACGCACTCGTCCTGCGGCGCGCCGTCCGCCAGCGCGGCTTCGTCGACGACCACGCTTCGCACTCGATCGTCCGTTCGCTGATCGCCTGCGCATCGATGGCCGCGGCGCTCGCCGCGACCAACGCGTCGCTTCCCGTGGCCGAGAGCAAGTTCGAGATCGCCGCCTTCGGGATCCTCGTGCCGGTCTTCGTCGGCATCGTCAGCTTCCTGATCGTCGCTGCGCTGCTACGAGTCCCGGAACTCGAGGAGTTCCGCGCGTGGCTCGCCGCGCGGCGTCATTCGACGCGCACGAACTCCATGTAGGAGTCGCGCGCTCCCTGGAAGATCCGCAGCATCGTCCCTGCCTGCTGGAACTCGCGAGTCTCCACGACTCCCGGAGCGAAGAAGCGGAGATCGTTGTCGTGGTCGTGTCCGACCAAGTTCGTCATCACGATGCGATCGCCTTCGACGCGATACGTGCGAACGGAGGACTCGACGAACGGCGAGATATGGCCCCCACGCGAGATCGAAGTGGCAAGCATGCAGTGCTGGTTCCCGAACCACACGTAGCCGCGCGCCTGTCCGGGAACGCCCTCGCGGACGAACGAGCGCAGCGACCAGAATCCCGAGAGCGGTGACGGGCTCGAGAACTCCTGCAGCAGGTCGGCACGCTCGACTTTCGAGCGCCACGGCTCCTGGATCGGCGGGAGAGCACGCCGCTGACTGGGTCGCGACCCTCCTGGATCCTGGTGAGATGCCAGCGGAACCGCCAGGGCACACGCGATCAGCAGCAGGTGTCGCATACCGGCCGAGTGTATCCGCGAAGGCGGACCGAGGATCAACGTGGCAGCGGACGGATCAGGACGATGACGTCGGTCTGGACCTCGCCGCTGTCCAGATCCACGAGTGCATCACCGCGCCGGACCTTGGTCTGCTTGCGGACGTAACCGCGATTCAGGCTGCGTTCCTCGACCAGGACATCGGCCGTGATCCACGCGCTCCCGGCCGGGAGACGGCGGAGACGGAAACGTCCCCATTCGTCACAGTCGACGACTTCGACCCCGGTCGGGCCGTGCTCGTGGAACACCTTGGTGCCTCGAATCGGATCGCGGGTCAGCGCGTCGACCGCGACGCCCACGACGTGGCACGCACGCTCGACGACGATCTCGACATCGCGATCGCCTGGCGCGGCGTCGCAGCGTGCGTGCGTGAACTCGGGTTCGAGTCCCGCGACCAGCAGCCGGCATCGCTCGTACATCGCCGGGACGTGGTCCAGGACGAAGGAACCGTCAGAATCGGTTCGAGCCGTCACGCCGGGGAGGTTGTAGACGACGATCGGTCGGTCACCGACGTCGACACCCTCACACGCAACGATGCGTCCTCCGATCGAATGCGTCGGCGTGACTTCGATCGGCGCAACGCGTCCGGAGTCCACGGCGACCGTCGCCTCGGCCACGCCGTGTCCCGGCGCGAGCACGCGCAGCGTCAAGTACGGAACGGCGCTCGAGAGGCCCACCAGTTCGAAGGCACCGTCGGCGTCGGTCGTCGCCTCGGTCAGCACGACACCGCGAGCCCCGCCGCCGAGCGCGAGCACTCGGGCTTCGGCGAGGCCGTCCTGCGACTCGCCGGCGGGCCGCACGACGCGCCCGCTCAGCGAAACCGGCGGTCCGAGTTGGATGATCTGGACATCGCGACCGGCCCGCACGTAGCCCGATCCGACGCCGTGGCCTTCGGCGCGGATCCGAACCAAGGCCTCGCCCGGCGACAGCTCCCAACCGACCGTGAGCTCCGGAGAAACCGACTCGAGCGCGCCGATCCGAGACGTCGGCGAGACACCGGCCGACGACTCCTCGCAGGCGAAGAACTCGATCGACAATCCCGAGAGCGGAACGCCTGCCGTCGAGACGACGGCGAAGGTCGTGTGACTCGCGTACCAACTCGTGATCCCGAGCCATCCACCCCAGACGAGGAGTCCCAGCACGGCGACCGGCAACCACACCCTCGGTCGAAACACGAACGGCAACTCGGAGCGGCTCGACGGACGGCGCCCGCGGCTCACCGGCGGCTTCAGGACGGTCGGGGTCTCGGACTCGGTCAAACGTTCGCCTCGTCACGCGATTCGAGCGGCAGCCCGAGGGACGCGTCCTGCCAGGATAACGCGTCCTGTCGAGATTGCATCGAGGGTCGAAC
This sequence comes from Planctomycetota bacterium, assembly GCA_020425915.1. Lineage (GTDB taxonomy): Bacteria > Planctomycetota > UBA1135 > UBA1135 > UBA2386 > JAGQQZ01. The sequence goes on from JAGQQZ010000636.1 coordinate 5,524, forward strand.
CCGGGGAACATCGAACGGCATGACCGACCCGTTCGCCGAATCGAAACGGACGGTCGCCAGAGCGGCGGCCGAACTCGTGCAATCCGGGATGCGAGTCGGCCTCGGCACCGGCTCGACGTTCACGCACGCGATCGACCGACTCGCGGAGCGGATGAAGTCGGAAGGCCTCGAGTTCGTCGGCGTCCCGACGAGCATCGCGACGGAACGCAAGGCACGTGAGTTCGGCATCCTGTTGACGACGTTGGACGAAGTCGACGGCCTCGACCTCGCGATCGACGGAGCCGACGAGGTCGATCGGAACCGCAACTTGATCAAGGGAGGAGGCGGCGCGCTGTTGCGGGAGAAAATCGTCGCCGCGGCGTCACACGAGCTGGTCGTGGTGGTCACCGAGAACAAGGTCGTCGATCGGCTCGGCGCAACGTTCGCGCTACCAGTCGAGATCGTCCCGTTCGGCGCCCGACAGGTCCGTGCGAATCTCGTCGAGCTGGACCTCGTTCCGACGCTGCGGAACGGCGCGTCCGGCGAGCCGTTCGTGACCGACAACGGGAATTGGATCTTCGATTGCGAACTGCCGAGCGATTCCGACTGCGAAGAACTGGAACGCAGGATTAACTGCATCCCAGGCGTCGTGGAGAACGGTTTCTTCATCGGCATGGCCGGACGCGTGTTGATCGGATGCGAGGGCGGGGAGGTTCGCCCGCTCGCCTGATTTCTGCCCGTTTCCTGACCCGGCGCGGCGAGCCGGTCGTAAGAATGGCGGTCCTCGTATCTACTATGAGGCGCTGAGGGCATCTGGCGAGTCCCCAGCTCCAGGGGTACGAGGTATTCCTTCATGGGTCGGGCGTCGACAGCACGTGTCGGCGCCCGATTTTCATCTGCGCGCGCACGGCCAAAAAGCCGGATGAGGCGACGCCGCCGCATCGGTATCCTCAACCGATGCTCGTCTACTTGGTCCGACACGGCGATGCGGCCGATCTGTCCGCCAACGGTCCGAGGACCGACGCGGACCGCCCGCTGACGGACGACGGGCGCATTCGCTTCCGCGAAGCCGCGGAATGCTACGCCGGCCTGATGATCGAACCCGACCGGGTCGTCAGCAGCCCCCTCGTTCGGGCCCGGGAAACCGCCGAGATCCTGTGCGAGGAACTCGAATTCGGCGGTGCGCTCGAGGAGTCGGAACAACTCGTCTACTCGGCGCCACCGACTCGCGCGGTGACCTTGCTGCAGGCGGAGCTACTCGCCCACAGCGATTCGATCGTCCTGGTCGGCCATGAGCCGCACCTCGGATGTCTGCTCGGACTGCTGCTCAGCGGCTCGGACCGCGCGCCGATGCCGCTCTCGAAGGGGATGTGCGCCGCTGTCGAGATCCGGGAACCGCAGAGCATGATCGGCAAGCTGCGGTTCGCGCTGTCGCAGAAGATCGCGCGCAAGCTGGGTCGCTGAAGGCGTTTCGGGCGCGAGCTCGACCGCGCGCGCGGGCTCAGAGCGCCTTCAGCGCTGCCTGCACGTCACGCCCCTCGGCTTGGCCCTGGTACTTCGCCATCCAGGCCTTCATGAACTTCCCGGTGTCCGCAGGTCCCGCATAGCCGACCTCGGTCGCGACTTCCCGCACCTTCGCCGCCAGCTCGTCCCCGGTGAGCATGGTCGGCAGGTACTCCTCGATGATCGCGACCTCCGCGGCTTCGGCCTCGGCGACCTCGGTGCGACCGTTCTCTCGCGCCTGCTCGATCGTCTCGCGCCGGGTCTTCACCGCGCGCCGCAACACCTGCATCTCCGCTGCGTCGTCGAGCTCGTCGGTCTCCTTGCGGTGCTGCTCCTCCTTGAGCCCGCTGATCAGCATCCGCAGGACCTGCAGACGGTCCTTCTCGCCGGACTTCATCGCTGACTTCATGTCGGCCGTCAAACGCTGCAGCATCTCGTTCGCCATGGTCGCAGTGTACTCAGGCGTCGCGCCGGAACCACTTGCGCACGACGCCGTGTGGGACCGCCGCCCACGCGCGCTCGTGGAGGTAGTAGATGAGGATCTTGGCGAACACCTCGATGCTGCCGATCTTGACGGCGAGTTCGACCTCTCCCGTCACGATCCACGCGATCGACATCGTCGTCGACGTCGCGACGAACCGCCACGTCAGCCCCTTCAGCAGGCTTCGAATATGGGACTCGCGCAGGGGGCGATCATCGCTCATGCAAGGATGATCGCCCCCACCAGGGGGTGACGGCTAGTGCCGGCTGCGGCTACGAATCCGCGTCTTCCTCGGGATCACCGTCCTGTGGGACCTTCGCGGCCGCGACGAGTTGGTCGCCGTCGCGCAGGTTCACGCATCGGACGCCTTGGGTGTTGCGGCCGATCTCCGAGATCCCATCGGCCGCGGTCCGGACGATCTGGCCACCACGAGTGATGAACATGATGTCGTCGCCCGATTGGACGGCCAGCAAGTTGACGACCTTACCGTTGCGCTCGGTCGTGCGGATGTCGATCAGCCCCTGGCCGCCGCGACCCTGGATGCGGTACTCGCCGATCCGGGTCCGCTTGCCGTAGCCGTTCTCGCAGACCGTCAGCAGGGACTGGTCCTCGTCCGCGATGACGAGGTCGACGACCACGTCGCCCTCCTTGAGCTTGATGCCGCGGACACCGCGAGCGCTGCGCCCCATCGCACGGGCGTCGGCCTCGTCGAAGCGAATCGCCATGCCGTCGCGCGTGCCGAGCAAGATGCTCTGACCCTTCTTCGCCAGCCCGACGCCGATGAGTTCGTCGTCCTCGCCGAGCCCGACCGCAATGATGCCGCCCTTCTTCGGCCGGCTGTAGGCCTCGAGCAGGGTCTTCTTGATCAGGCCGAGACGCGTGGCGGTCACGAGGAACCGATCGTCGAACGAGTCGACGCACAGGATCTCGGTGATGCGCTCGTTCTCCTGCTGCGTCTCGACGACGTTGGCGAGCGCGCGACCTCGTGCGCTGCGTCCGAACTGCGGCAACTGGTAGACCTTCTTCCAGTAGACGCGCCCGCGGTCGGAGAAGAACAGGAAGTAGTCGTGCGTGCTCGCGACGAAGATGTGCGAGACGAAGTCACCCTCCTTCGTGTCGGCACCCGCGATGCCCTTGCCGCCGCGACCCTGCGACCGGTAGTTGTCGAGCGGGGTTCGCTTGATGTAGCCCTGGTGGCTCACGGTGACGACCATGAGCTCCTCTTCGATCAGGTCCTCGGCGACGAAGTCGGACACCTCCTGATCGGAGATCTCGGTCCTACGGTCGTCACCGTATTGACGGACCATCTCGTCGAGGTCCTCCTTGATGAGCCCGTTGAGCACGTTCCGGTCGGACAGGATCGTGTTGTAGTACGCAATCTTCTCGCGGACCTCTTCGTACTCGGCCTCGAGCTTCTCGATCTCGAGCCCGGTGAGGCGCGCGAGTCGCATGTCGAGGATGGCGCGCGCCTGGATGTCGCTGAGTTCGAACCGCGCCGCGAGATTCTGGCGCGCCTCGTCGGGCGAAGCCGACGACTTGATGAGCTCGACGACCTCGTCGATGTTGCGCACCGCGATGCGCAATCCTTCGATGATGTGCAGACGCTCCTGCGCTCTACGCAGCAAGAACCGCGTTCGCCGCGTGATCACGTCGACGCGGTGGTCTCGGTAGGCCTCGATCAGCCCCTTGAGGCTCAATGTCCGCGGCCGACCGTTGTGGATCGCCAAGTTGATGATGCTGAACGTGCTCTGCAGCGGGCTCAGCTTGAACAACTGGTTGACCGTGACCTCTTCGTCGGCCACGCCACGCTTGAGCTCGACGACCAGTCGCAACCCGACGCGGTTGTTCGACTCGTCGTTGATGTCGGCGATCGTGTCGATCTGACCGCTCTTGGCGAGGTTCGCGATCCGCTCGAGGATCGTGTTGACCTTGACCTGGTAAGGGACTTCGGTGAACACGATCTGCTTGCGATTGCCGCGCTCCTCGACGTGGTAGCGCGCGCGTACCTGGATGTTCGCGCGACCCGACGCGTAGGCGTTCCGGATGCCGTTGCGACCGAGGATCGTGCCACCGGTCGGGAAGTCGGGTCCCGTGACGATCTCGCAGAGCTCCTCGATCGTCACCCGCGGGTTGTCGATCACCGTCTTCACGGCGGTTGCGATCTCGCGCAAGTTGTGAGGCGCCAGGCTCGTCGCCATGCCGACGGCGATCCCGGTCGAACCGTTGCACAGGAGCGCCGGGAACTTGCCCGGCAGGACCGACGGTTCCTTCCGCGTCTCGTCGTAGTTGTCGACGAGGTCGACCGTCTCCATGTCCCGGTCTGCGAGCAGGTCGATGGCGGCCTGCGACATGCGCGCTTCGGTGTAACGCATCGCCGCCGGCGGACTGCCGTCGATCGCACCGAAGTTGCCCTGGCTGTCGACCAGCGGATAGCGGGTCGTGAACGGCTGCGCCATCCCGACCAACGTCGGATAGACGACCGACTCGCCGTGCGGGTGGTAGTTACCCGACGTGTCGCCACAGATCTTGGCGCACTTCCGGTGCTTCGAACGGGGCCCCAGGTTGAGGTCGTCCATCGCGACCAACAGCCTGCGCTGGCTCGGCTTGAGCCCGTCCCGGACGTCCGGCAGAGCGCGACTGTAGATCACGCTCATCGAGTAGTTGAGGTAGCTCTCCTGCATCTCCCGCTCGAGCAGGAGGTCAGGAATGTTGCCTTGTTCGGGGGGCGAATCTGTCATGGGGTCGGGCCCGAGCCGGGGTCGGGAGCTTCATTCTCTCCGCCCGGATTCGGGGTATCAACGATCCGAAGGGATCCGTTATCGTGATCCAGAGCCCCCCTGCCGGTGGATGCCGGCGGCGGGTCCGACGCACCTTGGGTGGCCGTCGAGCGCACCGAACTCGTTCCCCCGAGAGTCAGGTTGAAAAGGCAAACCGCGATCATCTTCTGCATGGGCCGTGAGCTTCTCGAAGGCACGGTCCTCGACCGCAACGCGAACTTCATGGCGAGCCACGTCACCGAGGCAGGGTTCCGCGTGCGGACGATCCAAGTCCTCGACGACACGCTCGAAGAAGCGGTCCCGGTGTTCGAACACGCCCTCTCGCTGCAGCCGCGCTTCCTGCTCGTGACCGGCGGCATGGGCCCCGGACACGACGACATCACGCGGGAGTGCCTCGCGCGGGCGGTCGGCGTGCCGATGGCGGTCGACGAGACCGCGAAGCAGCACCTGCAGTCGGCGTATCGTCGCCTCGTCGCGCACGGCGATGCGCGCCATCACGAGATCAACGAGGCGCGCCTGACGATGGCGACGGTCCCCGAGGGCTCGGAGAGCTTCGAGAACCCCGTCGGCACCGCGCCCGCGATCCGCTTCGATACCGGTAACACGATCGTGTTCCTGATGCCCGGACAGCCGGAGGAGCTCCGCCGGATCTTCCAGGAGTATGTGGAACCGGTGCTCAAGTCGGAGGCCCCGGCCGCGTTCCGCGCCATCGAGAAGCTCGAGTGCCCGGGTCGCGACGAGTCGACGATCTCGCGGATGCTGCACGACCTCTCGCGCCGTCACCACTCGATCCATGCCCGCGCCCGACTGCACGGAACGGCAGCGGAAGCTCGCATGGTCATCACGCTCTCGGCCGAAGGTGCCGACGAGGACGAGACCAAGGCGCAACTCGATGCCGCCGCGAAGGACCTGCGCGCTCGCCTCGGACTCGAGGTCGGCGGCATGACGGACTGACCGCGTTCTCGTGGCCGCTCCATTCGCCGAGCGCCTGCTCGCATGGTTCGACCGCGAGAAGCGCGACCTTCCGTGGCGGCGGACCACAGACCCCTGGGCGATCTGGGTCAGCGAGGTCATGCTGCAGCAGACCCGCGTCGAGGCCGTCCGAGAGCCGTATTCGCGCTTCATGCGCTCGTTCCCGACGCCCGCGGCGTTCGCCCGGGCGACCGATGACGAACTCCTGAACGCGTGGCGCGGCCTCGGCTACTACCGCCGTGCACGGCTCCTGCGCGAGGGTGCGCGACAAGTCGTCGAACTCCACGGCGGTGAGGTTCCGTCGGCGAGCGATGCGTTCGGACGTCTCAGCGGCGTCGGCGAATACACGATGGGAGCCGTCGCCTCGATCGCGTTCGGC
>JAGQQZ010000637.1 GCA_020425915.1 Planctomycetota bacterium
AAGGTGTCGGACGAGACGTTCTCGCGGGCGTTCCCGAACGCGACCAACGTGGTGTCGCTCGAACGCGAAGACCTCGGCGCCACGTTCGCGACCGCGGGCGGCGGCGGGACCTGGTGGTTCCTCGGCCTCGCGATGCTGATCGGGATGGTGCTCGAGACGATCCTGGCCTGGAGGTTCGGACGCCGCGCATGAACGAGCTCCTGCGATGGTTGGCCGCGTGCCGCGGAATCGAGATCGAACCGGGGACGGAACTTCGTTTCGAGTTGTCGAGTTTCCCTTCCGGTGGTCTCGGGTTCCTCGTGATCCTCGCGCTGGTCGGCACGCTCGCGATGGTAGTGCTCGCGTACCGCCGCGATGCGCATCGACTGTCACCCGGTCGTCGTGCGGTACTCGCGGCATTGCGCGCCCTCGCGATCCTCGTGGCGTTCGCGCTTTTGCTCGAGCCGAACCTCGTGACCGTCAAGCGCGACGTGCGACCCGGTGCGACCATCCTGCTCGTCGATACGTCTCAATCGATGAACCAGGAAGACTCCTACGGTCGAGCGGAGTCGATCGCGAACGCCTGGCGCGAACTCGGGGTCGCGGATCCCACGCACACCAGTCGGATCCAGCTCGTCGATTCGTTGCTCGCGCACGACGACGAGGCATTGCTCACCGACCTGGCGCGTGACAACGATGTCTACGTCTACGGGTTCCACTCGGGAATCGAACCGATCGGAGCGATCGAGTACGCCGGTGCGGACCACTCCGATCCGGAACCCGTCGCGCTCGAGACTCTGGCGGCGACGGGGAAGTTCACCAACCTCGGCGCGGCGGTGCGTAGTGCGCTGGAGCGACACCGCGACTCGACCATCGCAGCGCTTCTCGTCGTCAGTGACGGGCGGCGCAATCTCGGCGCTCGCGGTTCCGAGATCGCGCGCGGGATCGAGCAACGCCGTGTCGAACGAACCCTCGTCCTGCCGATCGGCGATCCATCGGCGACACGAACCGTCCGTCTGACTCGCATCGACGCGCCCGAGAAGGTGTTCCAGAAGGACCCGTTCACGATCCGTGCGAACGTCGAGAGTCAGGGCTACGACGACATCACGGTCGATGTTCGGCTGAAGCGCACGGGCGAGGGCGGCGATGTCGAGGTCCTCGCGACCGAGACCGTCGACCTGGGCGACGGACATCGCGAAGCGCTCGTCGAATTCGCCGGCCAGCGGTCGAACGAGGCCGGCGTCTTCACGTACGTCGTCGAGGTCGAACCCCCGGAGTTCGAATCACCGAGTCCCGAACGGCACGTGCAGCGGACTCAGGTCGAAGTCCTCGGGGAGCAGACCCGAGTACTGATGATCGCGGGCGGCCCGAGCCACGAATTCCGCTTCGTCCGAACGCAGTTGATGCGGGACAACACCGTCAGCCTGTCCGCGTGGCTGCTGAGCGCCGACCCCAACTTCCCGCAGGACGGCAACGTCGTGCTGGAGAAGCTGCCCGACGACCGCGAGGCGCTCGACGAGTACGACGTGTTCGTGTTCCTCGACCCCGACGCGTCGAAACTCAGCCCCGAGTTCTGCGAGCTCGTCCGCAAGCAGGTCGAGGAGAGCGGCGCCGGGTTGTGGTGGGTGTGCGGCGAGATCTACACGCTCGAGGCGCTGCGACCGACCGCCAGCACGAAACCGCTCGTGGACATCCTGCCGGTGGTCCCGGACTTGGAACGCGCGGATCAGCGCTTCGGTCTCGGTCGTGCTCGCGCCGAGCCCCTCGCCTACCGACTCACGCCGGACGGCGCGCAGCACAAGATCGCGCGGATCCTGGACAGCCGGGAGGACAGCGCGCGGCTCTGGGCCGCTCTACCGGGCTTCTACGTCGCGTTCCCGGTCGAACGCATCAAGCCAGGTGCGATCTCGATCGCCGAGTTCGTCGACCCGCACGATCGTGATCTCGGCGGAGTCCCGCTGATCGCCACCCAGTTCTTCGGCGCCGGTCGCGTGCTCTACACCGGAACCGACGACACCTATCGCTGGCGATCGATCTCCGAGCACGCCCACAACCGCTTCTGGATCAAGGGCCTCCGCCACCTGTTCGAGGGCAGGCTGACCGCGGGCAACGCGCGACTCCGACTGACGCTGGGCGACGAGAAACTCGAACTCGGATCGCCGCAGCACGTCATCGCCGAAGTCAAGACCGAGACCTTCGCGCCGTTGGTCGCGGCCGGCTACGACCTCGTCCTCGAACGCGAGGACGGATCCACCGAACCCCTGCCACTCAGCCCGGTCGAGGGAGTCCCCGGTCAGTACGAGACTCGGTTCTGGCCACGCGCGACCGGTTTCTTCCAGGTCCGCCCGCAGGAGGACGTCGGACGGGAGGTCCGAGCCACGTTCCAGGTCGTCCGCGCCGAGGTCGAGAAGGAAGGCCCCGCCGACGTCGCCGAGCTCGACGCGATCGCGAGCGCTCACGGTGGCGTGCTCTGTCGGACCCCGGTCGAGTTCCTTGCGGCGGCCGGATCGATCGAGTCGATGTCCGTGACGGACACGTTCCTTTCGCAGCACGGGATCTGGGATTCCTGGGTCACCGTGCTCGTCCTGTTGACCCTGCTGTCCGCCGAGTGGTGGCTGCGAAAGCGAGCGAACCTGCTGTGACGCGCACCCACACCTTGTTCGACGGACTGCGCCGCCAGGCTCGGCTCGGAATCACGATCGAGGCGTCCAGCTGGTGCTTGCTCGCGTTCACGACGTTCGTCTTCGTCAGCTACGGCGTCGACCGTTGGCTCCGGCTCGAGACCCCCGTGCGGGCGCTGATCCTGATCGCGGCGGTCGCATCCATCGGCGTGACGATCGTCAGGCGTTGGCTGCAGCCGATGAGTGTCGAGCTGACCGACGACGAACTCGCGCTCGCGGTCGAACGCCAGGATCCCGGACTGCGACAGGCCCTGATCTCCGCCGTCCAGTTCCAGCGCGGGATTTCGAGCCGCGAATCGAAGGGCGAGTCAGCGGAGCTCATGACGCGGGTCGTCGACGACGTCGACGCGCGCCTGCGCGAACTCCCGTTCCATCGCGCCATCGACCGATGGCGAACGGGACGCTTCACCGCGCTCGCGGCGGCCTGCTTCGCGGTCTGCGCAGCGTGGTTCGCCTGGTCCGCCGACGCACGGCTCTGGGCCGCGCGGAACGTGCTCTTGTCGTCGGAACCGTGGCCGCGCGCGACGCGCCTCGAGTTCGCTGATGTCGATGCCGGGCGACCCTTGCGGGTGGCCGAACGCGACGACCTGACGATCCGCGTCGTCGCCAACGGTGTGATCCCGGACGAGGTGTTCCTCGACTGTGAGTTCGCCGATGGCACGACCTCGCGGCGCGAAACGGAGCAGATCGGGGCGCGCACTTTCACGGTGACGCTCGACAGCCTCCTCGAGGACGCACGGATTCGCGCGTTCGGCGGTGACGGTGAGTCCGACGTGCTCGAGATCCGACTCGTGCCCCGGCCACGGTTCGAAGGACTCGCGATCGAGATCGAACATCCGGAGTACCTCGGCGGATCACGCCATCCAGTCGACGAACTCGCGAGCGATGTCGACGTCCCGGATGGTTCGACCGTCCATGTGCGCGCTCGCAGCGACAAGCCGCTGGCCAGCGCGTCGCTCGTGTTCGGGGACGACCGAAGGATCGAGGCCCGGATCGACTCGGACCGGCACGGGATGACCGCGCAGTTCGTGCCCGACGCGAGCGGCACGCTGCGCGTCGACGGACTCGACGACGACCGGCTCGGCCCGGACCGGGCGCCCCAGGTATTCCTGCGCTTGGTCGAGGACCGGGCGCCGTCGGTCGAGTTCCGCGTCGTCGGCGTGGGCTCGCTGATTACGGCCGTCGCGATGATCCCCGGGAATCTGACGATCCAAGACGATCACGGCCTACGGTCGGTGTCCGCGTGGTTCCAAGTGACCGACGCCACTCCGATCGTCAGCGGCGAAGCCGCCGTCGAAGTCCCGTTCGAGTCGGCGCCAGTCGCCGGACTCGAACGATTCGTCGCGGGACCGCCCTCGTTCGAGACCGACACGCTGTTCGACCTGACCTCGTTGACGCCCGCCGCCGATCCGATCCCGGAGAACCAGCGCGTGAAGCCGGGCACGTTGCTCGCGCTGCGCTTCGGCTCGACGGACGCCTTCCGACCGACCGCACACGAGTCGTTCAGCGAGACCATGCACTTCCGCGTCGTGACGCGCGAGAAGTTGCTCGAGGAACTCAAGCGTCGACAAGCGGAACAACGCCGCGAACTGGAGGCCGTCCTCGAGCGTGAGCAGTCGCTGCGCGACGGGTTGGCGGAGATCCTGTCCCCGTCCGGTGACGACCCGCGGACCGCCCAAGCACGCGCGAACATCCTCGCGCTCTCGCGCCGCCAGCAGGTGCTCGGTCGAAGGGTCGACGGCATCGGCGATCGCTACGAGAAGATTCTCCTCGAGCTGTTGAACAACCGACTGTTCGAGGAGCCCGTGACCCGCGCCAAGCGCGCCAAGATCGTCACACCGCTACGGACCCTCGCCGCGCAGGACTTCCCCGCGACCTCGGTCGCGGCGGCGACGTTCGGTGAGAGCGGGACAGACGCGGCCCGAACCGCCGCGGTTCAGGGTTGCGACCGGATCATCGCGGCGATCCGACGCGTGCTCGCCGAGATGGAACACACCGAGGACATCGCCGCGGTGCTCGAAGCGCTTCGAGTCGTGATCCGAACCGAACAGGACGCGCGGGAACTCGTCGAACGGAGCCGCGACGCCGGCATCGACGATCTGTTCGACGAGCCGCCGAAGGACGGGCCGCGATGATCGCGTCGAACTCGACACAACATCCGTCCCGGCCGGAACTTGGAGACCGCCCCGAACGCCGGGGACCGAGTCGGCCGCGACGCGGAACCAGGGACGTGGGACCGATTCGTGCTAAAACCGAAGGGTCCGACTGGGTTTCGCGTCGAGAAATGCCCTGGACCGCGCGCTCTCGCACGCCGCGGTCGACGATCGCAAGGAGGCGAACGTGATGCACCGACTTCTGCTGGCAGCCGCCGCTGCCTTCCTCGTGCTCTCGAGCACACCCTGCGAGCTGCGCGCGCAGCCGGTCGACCAGGAGCCCGCCCTCAGCCTGCACGATCGTGCGCGCACCAAGTTCCAGGAGCTCCACCGACGCATGCAGGCGCTGCAGACCTCGAAGCAGAGCAGCGAGCCGGAGCAGAGTCAGCTGCTGCAGGCCGGCAATCGGTTGATCCAGGAGCGTCGCATCCACGAGCGCATGGAGTCGGCCCGGCAGATGATCGAGAACGGGGACTACGATCGCGCGCTCGAGTCGATGGGTAAGGTCGGTGACGATCTCTCCGCGCTGCTGGCGCTGCTACTGAACCGGGACCTCGAGCTCGACAAGCTCATGGAGCGGATCGAGCAGCTCGAGAAGTTCCGCGACCGCGTCGGCGATCTGCTCGATCAACAGCGCGCCGAGAAGGTCGATGCCGCCAAGTCCGAGGCGCTGCTCGAACAGCTCGAGCGAATCGAACGCGCACGCGAGAACGTCGGACGCCTGATCGAATCGCAGAAGAAACTCAAGGGCGACGCCGGCAATGCCGGGATGGAAGCGAAGCCGTCCGAGGCGAAGTCGATGGCGAGCCGCGAGGCCGACCTCGAGGCGAAGGCCAAGGAACTCGGCGAGCAGCTCGCGGAGATCGAATCCCGAGCGAACCCTCCGAAACCCGGCGAATCGGAATCGGCTGACTCCAACGCGCCCGGCGGAAGCGGCGGCGAGCCCGGCCAGGGGCAGAAGTCGATACAGGGTGCGTCCCAGTCGATGCAGGACGCCAAGAACGATCTGCTCGACAACCAGCCCGAGCGCTCGCTCGACGACATGGACAAGGCGCTGGAGGCGCTCGACGCGACGAAGCGTGAGCTCGACCGCCTGGCCGAGGACGCCCGACGGAAACTCGAGCAGCTGCCGTTCGACCAGCAGCACCGGAAGCAGGAGCAGACCCGGATCGACACCGACCGCCTCGCCCAGGACATGGAGAACGCCGAACAAGGCGAAGGCGAGGAACCGGGCCAGCCGACGCCCGGCCGCGAGAACGTGCAGCAAGCCGTGCCGAAGCAGAAATCGGCCGCCGGCCAACTCCGGGAGCAGAAGCCCGCCAAGGCAAAGCAAGACCAACAGGACGCCGGTGACGATCTCGAACGAGCCAAGCAACAGCTCGAGGACGCGCTCGCGCAACTGCGACAACAGCTCGAGGACGAGGTCCTTCGCGCCCTCGAAGAACGCTTCGGCGAGATGCTCGCGCGCCAGAAGGAGATCTCGGCCCGCACCAAGGCGATCGACGAGGTCCGCAGGACCAGCTTGACCGCCGCCGATGTGATCCCCGCGCAGGTGCGCAACACGTGCACGGAGCTGGGCAACGGCGAGGGTGAACTCGCGGGCGAGGCCAGCGACGCGCTGAAGCTACTCGAGGAGGACGCCCGCTCCGCGGCGTTCCCCCTCATCGTCGAGGAACTCCGCGACGATCTGCAGCGAGCCTCGGACCGACTCGCCCGGCACGAGTGCGCGGCCACGACGCAGATGATCCAGGCGGAGATCGAAGCGACGCTGAACGACTTGCTGAACGCCTTGCGCAAGACGATCGAACAGCGCGCCGGCGGCACTTGAAGCTCGTGCGGCTCCGACCAGCCGCCACTCGTTCCGCGGTCTGCGGAACTCAAGCTCGTGAAGATCAAGCAGGAACGCGTCAACAAGCGCACGATCCAATACGACGAAGACACGGATCCGGCCGCGCGCGACACCGGCGAGTCGCGCGAACAGGCAGCAGAACTCGCGCGCAAGCAGCGCAAGGTCGAAGACCTGCTGCGCGAGATGGCGCGTCGACTCGGCAAGGAGGAGGCCGACCACTGATGGCGCGGATCGTCACGACGTTCGTCGCATTGCTCGCGCTCGGCGCCTTCGCCGAAGCGCAGGAACGCGAATCCCCGTTCCGACCGTTCGACAAGGCGAAGTTCGTCGCCCACCTGCGTTCGCTCGGTGCCGGAGACGCGGACCTTGCGGCATATGAGGCGCAGTGCCGCGAGGAATCGGTCGCACATGCGAGTGAGGCCGCGCTTCGCAGGTTCCATGCGAACTACGCCGCCGCCGCCGCGCTCGCCGACGACGGCGATCCGAAGTGCGCGCTCGAACTCGCCGCGTTGATCGCCGGCGGCGACGACCCCTACGTGCGCGCCCATGCGCGCTACCACCTCGGCCGCCACTTCCTCGACGGCGACGATCCCGACAAGGCCGCGACCGTGCTGGCACAGTTCCTACGCGACGACCGCAACCTCACGCCGCTCGACGCGGAGGTGGCGTTCTTCTATGGCAGTGCTCTGGCGGAGGTGCCCCTGCCGCGCGAGGCCGCCGCGACCTTCGCGGAATTCCTCCAGGTCTTCCCGGACGCTCCCGAGCGCTACCGGGCCGTCGCCGCACAACGCAAGGCCGAACTCGAAGCCCAGTCCGAGAGCGCGCTCCACGAGATCGCGGACAACATGAAGGGCATCGGCCGCGAGTTGCGTCGCCAGAACTCCGGCGACGACACGCAGCAGCGACAGAAGGACGTCGTCACGAAGCTCGAGAAGATCATCGAGCAGCTCGAAGAGCAGGAGAAACAGAGCTCGGGCGCGCCCTCGGGCAACCGACAGAGCCAGAGCCCCGCGGCGAACAGCGCGCTGCCCGGCGGCGAGTCCCGGATCGGCAACCTGCACGACGCTCCGCGCGTCGCCGAGCGCTGGGGGGACTACAAGGACCGCGAACGCAAGGCGATCGAAGCCGAAGTGCAGACGCGGCTCTCGGGCCCGTGGAAGAAGATGGTCGAGGAGTACTACAAGAAGCTGAACGAGGGTTCCTCGCGTTGAACCCGCGCCGTCCGCTCCTGCCGATCGCGATCCTGGCGCTCGGCGCCGCCGCCGGCACCGCCCGGGCGCAGGATGTGCCGATGACGATCGTCCCGCTCGTGGGCGAACCGAGGACCGGAACCCTCACGTCCATCGACGAGGACGGGACGGTCACGTTCGACGACGGCTCCGCGTGCCAACTCGTCGACGTCGTGGAACTGGTCCGAGAACCGGCGCCGAACTCCGATCATCCGGGCACCGATCGTTCGGGATTCGTCGCGCTGCGATCGGGCAATCGACTCGCGGTCGATTTCATGCGTGGGGACGGTTCTCGCGTCCAGCTGCTGTCGCCGTACGGACCGATGGAACTGGGGATCGAACACCTCGCCGCCATTCGGTTCGCCGCCGAGAATCCCGACGACGACGGAGGGTTCGTCACGGCCGTCCAGAGCCCGCCATCGTCCCACGACTACGTCTTCGCCTGGACGCGAGACGACGGACTGAAGCGGTACTCGATGCTCGTCGACGGTTGCGACGGCGACGTCCTGCGGGTCACTGCCGGTGGCAGGTCTCGCGACCTTCCGACCTCACGGGTCTACGGCGTCGTGTTCGGCCACGACCGAGGCTTCGCGCCGCCCACATTGCCGAAGCCGATCGTGACGGTCGACTGCTCCTCGGGGCCATCGATCACTGGTCGGCTCGTGCACTGGCGCGGCGGTGAGTGCGCACTCGGACTCGCGGAAGGACCGGTCCTGCGCATCGACACCTCGGCGGTGCGACGAGTCTCGATCGATTCCGGCCGCGCGACGTTCCTGTCCAAGCTCGAACCGAGCGAGGTTCGCCACACGCCGGCCCTGAACCGCGACAAGCCCTGGCTTCGGGACGCGACGCCGCTCGGAACCGGGATCGTCCTGGGCGATCGCACGTATCGCAGCGGCCTCTGCCTACCGCCGCGAACGACCCTGACGTATCCGCTGGATGGATCGTACGACGTGTTCGAGGCGACCGTCGGGATCGACTCCCGCAGCTCACGCGATGCCCACGCCGTGCTGCGCGTTCTGCTCGACGACCAGGTGGTGTTCGACTCGGGAGCCATGACGGTCTCCACGCCACCTCGTCTGGTCGTGGTTCCGATCGCAGGCGCAAAGCGACTCGCGGTCGAAGCGGACTTCGGTCAAAACCTGGATCTCGGTGATCACTGCGTGTTCGCCGGCGCGCGCCTGCGGAAGGACTGAGCGATGCTGACCGCCGCGCTGCTGACCATCGCGCTGTCGCCGCAGTCCGATCCTTCGACCGACGACCTCGAAGCGGTTCTCGCGGCGGAACGCACCCGCATCGAGGCGATGGATCGCGTCCAGCCGGCGGTCTGCTCGGTCATGCACCGCGGCTCGCCCGGTGGTGGGTCGGGCGTGATCTTCGACCCGCTCGGCTTCGTCTTGACCAACTTCCACGTGGTCGGGAAACCGACTGTCAGCGAGATGCTCGTCGGTCTGCCGGACGGCAACCTCTACGAGGCGACCGTGCTCGGAATCGACCCCGGTTCCGACTTGGCCGTGTTGTTGCTCGACGACGAAGCGCGCAGGCCGTGGCCACACGCGCCACTCGGCGACAGCGACGATCTGCTGGTCGGCGAGACCGTGTTCGCGATGGGCAACCCGTTCCTGCTCGCCACCGATTTCACGCCGACCGTGACGTGGGGCATCGTCTCCGGCACGCACCGCTACCAACCTGGACCGGGCAATCGCGCGCTCGTCTACCCCGACTGCATCCAGGTCGACTCGCCGGTCAACCCGGGGAACTCCGGCGGGCCGCTGTTCAACGCGCGCGGTGAGGTCGTCGGGATCAACGGCCGGATCTCCGTGCGGGACCGTGGCCGAGTCAACGTCGGTGTCGGCTTCGCGATCGCCAGCAATCAGATCCGTAACTTCCTCGGCGACCTCATGGCCGGCCGGCATGCCGAGCACGGGACGCTGGACCTGAACGCGTGGTTCATGCGCGCGCCGCACGACCCAGAACGCTCGGGCGTGTTCGTGCAGGCGCTGTTCGAGGACTCGCTGGTCGGCGACTTCGGCCTCGCACTCGGCGACGAGATCACGCACTTCTGTGACGTGCCGGTGCGCAGCGCGAACCAACTCGCGACGCTGGTGGGCGTCCTGCCGAGCGGCACCTGGGTGTCGTTGACCTTCCGTCCGGTCGACGAGGAGGCCGTCGGCGAACCGCAACGGATCGAGTTCCCGCTGCCGACGCTCGACACGGGATCGAGTCACGACCCGGAACGGATCGCGTCCCAGGACGTCCTCGAGCTCGCGGCGAGTTCGGTCGTCGGGCGGATTCCCGCCACATTCGATGCGCCCGGCGCGACCCTCGAACTCCGTGGACCGAACGGCCGCGTCGTGACACTGCGGCGTCTCGGCGAGCGACTTCGGATCGACGACGGTGCGACGGCGCTGGTCCGCACGGGCGACGGTGAGGGATTCCGGATCGACGACGGCGTGGTCGTCGATCTCGAACCCGAGCATCACGAGAAGCTGGCCCGGGTCCTGCGGACCAATCCGTGGCTCCGTCGCGGCGCGGGCCTACGCGAGATCCTCGCATCCGGCCGACTCACCGGCGGCGTGATGGTCGGAGCGCGCCCGGCGTATCGAATCGAGCTTCCGGGCGACGGGCGCCGCCAGGTATGGCTGTTCGAGGACGGAAACCCGGCCGGGTGCCGGTACCGCGACCCCGTGCGTCGCGGCGTCGTCGAACTCCATCGCGGACCGACGACCAGCCGGATCGTCATCGACGGCGAGCTGTTCCCCGGCTGGGTGATCGAGGCGCCCTCGTTCGATTCGCCGCCGCCCGACCTGTTCGAGAGGCCGGTGAGATGAGGTCCGTCTCGATGCTGATCGCGATCTCGTTCACCGCCGCGGCAAACGCTCAGGGCGATCCGTACGCATTCGAGGAGCGCGAACCGCGCACGCTGCTCGAGCAGGTCATCGACTCCAACCTCGCCAGCGTGGTCAAGATCCACGGCGCTTCCGGACTCGCGACGATCGACCCGTACGCGAGCGGCGTCGTGGTCAGCGAACAGGGTCACATCCTCACGCTCGACCTGGTCATGGTGCAGCGTGACAAGACCAAGGTCGTCCTCGCCGACGGATCGGTGCACGACGCCGAGCTGCTGCCACCGGAGACGAACCTCGGCGTGCGCCTGCTGAAGATCGACCCGACCGGGCTCGAGCTCCCGCTCCGCCCGCTCCGTCCCGCGGACTCGATCCCACGCAACGGCACGTTCGTGGTGTCGATCGGCAACTGCTTCCGACTCGCGGAGTTCTCCGAGAAGCTGTCCGCGACGTTCGGCGTCGTGACCGCAACGGCGCGGACGAACCTCCGCTACATGCTGCGCGACGTCGACTACGACGGTGACCTGATCCTGACCGACGCGCCGAACAACCCGGGCCAGTTCGGCGGCGCGCTGGTAACGCTCGACGGTCGTTGGATCGGCCTGAACACCCGGGTCGTCGAGTCGCGCGAAACGAACACCCAGATCTCGGCGGCGATTCCGACCCGCGATCTTCGCGCCTACCTCGCCCGCTGGATCGACGGAGAAGTCGAGCGACCGATGGCGGAGACAGAGTCGAAGCCGGTGGATCACGGCATCGAACTGTTCGACGCCGGTGGTCGACGCTCGCCGCCGGCGTACGTCGAGCGCGTTCGTCGAGGCTCTCCCGCCGCCGCGATCGGGCTCAAGCCGGACGACCTCATCGTGCGCCTCGATCGTTTCGCGATCCGAAGCTGCGCGGAGTTCCGCGATGTCATGGCGAAGTTCGTGCCCGGACAGAAGGTCGAGGTCACCTTCAAGCGCGGAACACGGGTCCAGAAGGCGACGATCGAGCTGGGGGAGGCCGAGTCGAAGTGATCCTGCCGCGAGTCCTCGTCGCCGTCGCCCTGTCCGCGACCGTTGCGTTCGCCCAGCGCGGCGACCCCGAACAACTCGTTCGACTCGAACGCGTGCTGGCGCACGCGTCCGCCAGGATCGCGCCGAGCCTCGTGCGCATCGAGACGTTCGGAGGCACACGCAAGAGCTTGACCGGCCCGACACCACAGGACGGCGCCGCCGCCCCGGAACGTCGGTCGAAGCCGCGTCCCGAGCGCGGGTCCGAGCCCGACGAGAAGCCGCTCGGTCCACTCGTGATGCCGGGATTCCTGCAGGCACAGGGCGCGACGACCGGCGTCGTCCTCACCTCGGACGGCTGGATCCTGATCTCACGGTTCGCGATCAACTTCGACCCCACGACGATCCTCGTGACGTTGCCGGACGGCCGCTCGTTCCACGCGTCGCGCGGCGGCGAGGACACGAGCCGGGGCATCGCTCTCGTCAAGATCGATGCCACCGACCTGCCGGTGCCCGAGTTCGTCGACCCGGCGTCGGTCCACATCGGCCAATGGGCGTTCGCGCTCGGCCGCACGTTCGGCGAATCCGAACCGTCGGTGCACATGGGGATCGTGTCCGCGACCCGACGCCTGTTCGGCCGCGCGGTGCAGGTCGACGCCTACACCTCGCCTGCCAACTACGGTGGGGCGGTGATCGACGTGCGCGGCAGGGTGCTCGGGATCGCGGTGCCGCTGTCGCCGTCGGGCCGTGACGTCGGCGTCGACTGGTACGATTCCGGCATCGGATTCGCGACGACGATCGCGGACATCCCGGAGATCCTCGATCGGTTGAAGAGCGGCGAGATCCTGCACCGTGCGTTCTTGGGGATTCGATTCGATCCGACTGACACGGGTCCCGGCGTGCTGCTCGACGAGGTCACGCGCGGCAGTCCGGCGCGCGAGGCGGGTCTCCAGAAGGGCGACCGAATCGTCGAGCTCGATGGCATCGTGGTCCGCAATCACTTCCACCTGCAGATGCTGGTGTCGTCGAAGATGGCGGGGGATTCGCTCGAGCTGCTCTGGAACGATGGCGATGGAACCCGGCGAGCGACGATCGAGCTGGGAGCGGCGCCGGATTCGGAGCGTTCCGGACGGACCAAGAAAGAGGAGTCGTTCGTCCCGCCGTGGTACGACGACGAGCCCGCCGACGAAGGTCGGTAGTCACTGCGCGATCAGGCGTGCGCCGGCCGACACTTCGACGCAGGTGATCGTGAGCGCCGGCGCGGGCGCGACGATCGCGGGGACGAACTGGAGGCACAAAGGTGTGGCCTGCATGAGTGCCGGCAGACTCGGGATCGGTGGAATCGGCAGCGGGTAGTTGGCGATCCCTCCGAACGGCGTCACGGCGTCGATCCAGATCACGGACTGGAATGCGGCGCCGCACGTCGCTGGCGGCGACGGCCAGATCGCGAAGCAAGCGCCGGACAGGTCCCAGTCGGAGACCGGGCCTGCGGGCTGGCACGTGCCGAAGATCAGGAACGCCAGGTTCGCGGCCGCTGGGCACGGATACCGCAGCGTGAACGTCTGGTTACCGATCGTCGGCGCGGCACCGCCGACCGCCGTGATCGGCGGAACGTTGTTGTCACCGTTGCGACAGCCGGTGCCCGGCAGCGTGGTGAGCTGCGCTCGGGCCTGCGAGATCACGCAGGCGAGCGAGATCGCGAGAGCGAGTGGGCGGAGCATCACGCCAGGATAGCCGAAGCGCGCGCCCCTCGCCGGGATTCAGCTCCGCGCCTCGACCGCC
>JAGQQZ010000638.1 GCA_020425915.1 Planctomycetota bacterium
GCCGATTCGGTCCGATTCCCCGCGGTCATCCCCGAGCGCTGGCGATCGGAACGCCAGCGGGGTAGGAACGGGAGCGGGCCCACGGAGGGCCCGGTGAGGGAAGCGGCCGACGCGCTAGTCGTGCCGGTGCAGCTCCAGCTCCGTGATCCGCTGCAACAACTCGTCCGCCGAGTACGCCACACCCTTCTCCTCGTGCCCCAGCGCGAAGTGCGCCGCCGGCCGCGCTTCCTGCGTCAGACCACTCCGCCCCATCAGGATCGGGTCGCTCGACGGGTCCAGGCTCTGCACGATCCGTGACGGCACGTAGGTCCGCAGCGCGGCCTGCCGCAGCTCGATCGTCGACGGGTCGTCGCGTGGACCGACGATCGTCACGGTGACCGGGACGTAGAAGATCAGGTCGACCGCCCGGCCGTAGCCGGCGACGTAGTAGCCGTATTCCTTGTAGTCGCTCGCGAACGCCTCGAGCGTCGACACCGCCTCGTCGTGGAACTCGTGTCGGTGCACGAGGTACGAGAGCCGCACGAGCGCCTCCGCCATGACCGAGTTCTCGAGGATGCTGCGATTGCGCCGCTGCATCGAGCTCGGCTGACGCGTGTCGTGCAGGATGTCGAAGAAACCGCCGTCGGGTGCGCGCTGGCGCTCGATCGCGAGCATCGCGATCCGTTCGGCCGGCAGCAGCAGGTCGGCGTTGCCGGAGTGCTGCGACGCGTCGACGAGTGCGCGGATCATGTAGGCCTGGTCCGACAGCATGCCGGGCAGGTGGTAGGTCCCGTCCCAGTAGTGGAAGACGCCGTCGCGCTCGTCGTAGAGGTTCTCGATCAGGAAGTTGAGAGCGCGCATCGCGATGTCGCGCAGCTCCGGCCGGTCGAGCACGACCGATGCCTTGAGCAGCGCCGAGACGGTCATCGCGTTCGAGTTGGCGTAGATCGTGCGGTCGACCTTCGGCCGACTGCGCGCGGCACGACCCTGCTTGTCGAGTAGGTAGTAGTCGGCGTCGGCGTCCGCGCTGTTGAAGAAGGCGCCCGTCTCCTGATCGAGCATGAAGCCGAGCATCCAGTCGATGATGCCCTCGGAGCAGCGACGGTAGGAGTCGTTGCCGAACACCTGGTACGCCTCGAGGTAGCAGCGCAGGCGCTGCGCGTTCGCGTCGAGTACCTTCTCGTGGTTCGGCGAGCGCCAGTCGGGCGTCTTCGAGTAGCGGAAGAAGCCTCCGTCGATCGGGTCGTGGATCGCGCCCTCGAGCATCTTGTCGAGCGTCAGCGTCACGACCTCGCGCATCCGCGGGTCCTTGTCCTTGGCGGTCTGGACGAGCGCGAAGTCGATCGCTTCGGGGTGGGGGAACTTCGATCCGTCACCCCAGCCGCCGTAGCGGTGGTCGAACTTCTCGAAGATCGCGTCGACGACGTCCGCCGTGATCCGTTGGTTGAGCTGGCCGTGGTCGTGCTCGTGAGCGGGGCGCTTCTTGCTCCACATGCTCTTGAGCCCCGCGTCGATCTCGGCGCGGTTGTCGCGCAGGTGCTGGCTCACGCGAGTGAACGTCGTGATCGCCTGGTCCGGATCGAGGAACCCGTCGCTGCTCACGAGTTCGCCGACCGGCGTGAGGTACGCGATCGTCGGCCACGATCCGCGGCCGTAGCGTTCGTTGACGTCCGGGCGGCGCTCGGCGTCGACGTGGACCGGGATGAACCGCTCGTTGACGAGGCGCACGACCTCCGGGTTCTCGAACGTCGTCGCCAGCAGCCGCTTGCTGTGTGGACACCACGACTTGGTGATCAACACGAGGAGCGGACGGTCGGCGTTGCGCGCTTCGTCGAACGTCGAGGGATCGAACTCTCGCCACGAAAGGTCTGGCATCAAACTCGTCGCCTGTAGGGGGAGGGCCCGGGGAGGCCAGTGACGGGTTCTACATCGGTCGACCGCCCCGTGCTCCTCAAGGAGTGAGGCATTATTCCACGGCGGCTCCCGAATCGGGGCCGGGCGCCGACATCAGCCGTCGTGGAAGATCGTGGACCCGCCGTCCGCCGGCGATTCCGCGCGCGCGGTGCCTTCGAACTCGACCCGTGGCGCGTCGCTCCACAGGTGCTCGAGGTCGTAGAACTCCCGCGTCTGTTCGACGAAGAGGTGGACGACGACCTCGTTGAAGTCGAGCAGGACCCAGCCGGTCTCGCCGTCCATTCCGGCCGCGTTGCGGCGGTGCAAACCCTCGGCCTTGAGCCGAGCGACCAACTCGCGCGCGAGCGCCACGCCGTGACGGTCGTTGCGCACGGTCGCGATGACGAAGAAGTCCGCGATCACGAGCGGTCCGGTGACGT
The DNA here is from genome assembly GCA_020425915.1 of Planctomycetota bacterium. GTDB lineage: Bacteria > Planctomycetota > UBA1135 > UBA1135 > UBA2386 > JAGQQZ01. The sequence goes on from JAGQQZ010000638.1 coordinate 2,313, forward strand.
CGAGGATCGCGATGTCGGTGCCCTGTCTCTCGTCGATGATCTCGGCGATGTGGAGGGCCAGTTGCTTGGGGCCGATTTTCGGAACTCCTGCGTGTCGGGGTGCCCGGTGTGGGCGCTTCGGGAACGGGAGGAGGATACCACCGCGGCGGGGGATTGGTCACCCGGTCCGCGTGCACGAGGC
>JAGQQZ010000639.1 GCA_020425915.1 Planctomycetota bacterium
AGGAACCAGTAGCTCGCGGTCGAACACGCGAGGTTGAAGACGATCGCTCCGAGTCCGGCGACGATCCCGATCACGAACCCCATGACCAGCATCTGCCCGACCCCGATCAGGTTCAGGCGCGTCGTGATGCGTTCGGCGAGGCTCGGTCGGGACACTCGTCGGATGGTAGGGACGAGGCGAGCGATGACCACCTCGCGTACCGATTCCTTCCAGCACGCCGCTCGGAGCGCCAGAGCGCCGTGCCACGGCCTCCGGCGAGCGGTGCGAAAACGCCGACGCCATCGGCGTGGCAGCTCCGATCTCAATTCAGGCGCCCGGCACCCCGATGAGGACGAAGAACGCATCTGCACCGATCCCAATCACCGAGAGATCACAATGTCCGGAACCGGAACTCATTCGCGCGCCTTCCAAGTCGGCCTCGCCGCGCTCGGCGGCCTGGCCCTGGCGAGCTGTGGCGGTGGCTCGGGCGCTGCGGCGCCGCGGGTCACCACGATCCCCAAGCAATCGACGACCGGCCAGGGCGCGACGTTCAACGTCGATCTCGCGAGCTTCGTGACCGATCGTGAAGGCGACGCGTTGACCTACACCGTGGCGTCCGGAGGTGGTGCTTTCGCCGGCTCGACGTACTCGAACCAGTTCGACACGCTCGGGACGTACGACGTGACGTTCCAGGTCGCGGATCCCGAGAAGACCACGCTGGCCACGTTCCAGGTCGAGGTCACGAAGGCGAACTTCGCGGTCGTCCGCGTCGACGGCAAGAGCCTGACGCTGCTCGACACCGACACCGAGAAGATGCTGACGATCAGCCAGGGGCCGTTCGTCGAGCTCTCGCTGGCCGGATTCTCGAACGGCTACCTCGTGTTCCAGCGCACGGTCGGCAGCAACGTCGACCTGTTCGCCTACGACGTCGTTTCGCGCACGACCAAGACGCTCGGCAACGACACGAGCAAGAACGAACTCTACGTCGGTCAGACGTCGGACGGTCGGGCGATCTTCACGGTCGGCGACGCGACGGACACCGACCTCTACCAGTTCAACACCGAGACCGGCGTCGTCAAGCCGATCTCGAACGTGCTGGGTGAGCACGATCGCGGTGCGCTCGTCAACAAGGACGACCTCGTGTTCTTCGAGAGCACCGATGGGGGCCAGGGCGACATCTACTACTACGACCCGGCGAGCGACAGCGTGAAGGAGGTGTCGACCGACGACGCCGCCGAAGCGTGTGTGGCCGTCCTGCCGAACGGTGGCCTCGTGTTCAGCCGCACCGGCGGCTCGGGCGAGACCGACCTCTACTACTACAACGTCGGCGGCAGCGTCGTGCAGATCGGTGGCGACCTCGGCGCCACGGTTGACGTGCAGAACAAGACCTATCACGCCTTCAGCTCGTCGAGCCATGTCGTGTTCTCGGCGGCGGCCTCGCCGACGAGCAAGATCATCTACTTCTGGAACCCCTCGACGGGCCTGAGCCTCGCGATGACGACGGCGGAAGACCTGACCTACAAGGCGATTAGCAGTGACGACGTCGTCGTCTGGACGCGCCTCGTCGGTGGATCGCAGAAGGACATCGTCGCGTTCGACATTCCGAACTCGACGCCGGGCACCCCGATCGTCGTCTCGAACAACGCCGCGGACGAGACCTTCAACGGCATCTCGACGATCAGCGGTTCGTCCTACATCGTCTACACCCGCGCCGCGGGCCCCGACAGCATCCACGTCTACGACGTCGACACGCCCGGGACCGACAACGAGGCCAACGGCGGCGGACTGCAGTACAAGGCGATCCTCGAGAACGGCTTCGTCGTGTTCCGTGTGCCGGACGGTTCGGCGGTGTTCTCCTACGACCCGACGACGGGCAACCCGACGACCGTCACGACCGGCCTCGGTCTGACCTCGATGGACTACGTCGGCGCCGGCAAGGACGCGGGCGACTTCGTGATCGGTGGCATCACCGGCGCCCAGACCGACCTCTACCTCTGGGACGAGTCGGCCGCGGGTCGCGTCACGGTCAGCAACACCGCGGGCAACGATTTCTACCGGGCGACGACGACCGCCGGCGAGATCCTGTTCACCCGGGTGGTCTCGGGCAACACGAACTCGGACCTGTTCCTCTACGACCCTCTGGACGACACCACGGAGCGCCTGACGGCCGCGGACGGCGCGGGGCTGCTCCACGACCACGAGGTCCTCGGCCTCTACTCGGCCGATCGTTCGCAGTGATCCAGGCGCCCTCCGGGGCGTGAAGTCGCGGTCCCACGGGCCCCTCCGGCACTGCCGGCGGGGCCCGTGGTCGTTGGTGGCCGGCCCAGGTACCGGCACGACTTTCTGACTTTCCACGGTTGCCGGAACGCCTCTTGGACTAGAGTCCCGCCAGCGACTGGGGCCCTGGTAGGCCGCGTCGCCTTGCAGTCTGATCGAATTCGCGTGCGCATGCGGTGGCTTTCCCCTCGGTGTTCCGGGTGGTCTCCCTGCGGATCTCTTGTTGTCGCGTTGACAACGGCACCGACCTCGAAGTCCGCAACTCAACCCTGACCCCCCACAAGGAACGATTTCCCATGACTACCCGTCTCTACGTAGGCAACCTCTCCTTCGACTCGACCGAGGACTCGATCATCGAGGCCTTCGAGCAAGACAACCGACGCGTCCAGAGCGTCACGATCATGACCGATCGCGAGACCGGTCGCCCGCGCGGCTTCGCGTTCGTCGACATGGCGAGCGAGGACGATGCCCGCTCGGCCATCGAGGCGCTCGACGGCGCCGAACTCGACGGTCGCCGCCTGCGCGTCAACGAGGCGCAGGAGCGCCAGCCGCGCAGCAACAACCGTCCTGCCCGTGGTGGCGGTGGCGGCGGCGGACGTGGCGGCTACGGCGGCGGCCACGGCGGCGGCCAGCGCGGCGGCTGGTGATCCACCGGTGACTCCCGCGTGGAAGCCGCTGGTGGCGGCCCATCGTCGCTCCAGCGCCGCGCGCGCGTCCTGGCAGATCGTGAACTCGGTCGGGTCCTACCTGGCCGTGTGGTGCCTGATGGCGTGGACCGTGAACATCTCGTGGTGGCTCACGGTCCCGCTCGCACTGTTCGCAGGCGGGCTACTCGTCCGCGTGTTCATCATCTTCCACGACTGCGGGCACGGCTCGTTCTTCGCCTCCAAGGCGGCGAACGACTTCTGGGGCTTCCTGACGGGAGTCCTGACGTTCACTCCGTACGACCAGTGGCGGGGTGAGCACGCGATCCACCACGGTTCCACGGGCAACCTGGACCGTCGTGGCGTCGGCGACGTCTGGACGATGACCGTCCGCGAATACGAGGAAGCTCCGATCCGCAAGCGCATCGCCTACCGGGTGGCGCGCAACCCGATCGTGCTGCTGTTCTTCGTCCCGCTGATGATGTTCGTCATCGAGCACCGTGTGCCGCGACGGCGGGGGAATGCCCGCGAGCGTCGATCGGTCTGGCTGACGACCGGTTGCATCGTGCTCGTCGGCACCGGGCTGACGATGGTGTTCGGCTTCGTCCCGTATCTGGTCCTCCAGCTCTCGATCCTGGCCGTCGCCGGCGGGATCGGCGTGTGGCTGTTCTACTCGCAGCACCAATTCGACGGTGCCTACTGGCGACGCTCGGAGGACTGGAGTTTCGAGGAGGCGGCGCTGCAAGGCAGCTCGTTCCTCGTGCTGCCCCGGGTCCTGCAGTGGTTCACCGGCAACATCGGCTACCACCACATCCATCACCTCGACTCGCGCATCCCGAACTACCGTTTGCAGGCGTGTCACGAGTCGCATCCGCTGTTCTCCAAGGGGACCGCGGTCACTCTGTTCCGGTCGCTTCGCGCCTTCCGCCTGAAGCTCTGGGACGAACCGAGCGGGAGACTCATCCCGTTCCGCCAACTCGCCCGGATGCGGCGCCGCGGCTGCGCGTGACGCGCCGCGGGTGCGCCCGACCGGACGACTACTCGAATCCATGGAACGACCCCGCGCAGCGCGCGCGGTCGTCGATGCAATGACCAACCCTTCCTTCTCGGATCTCCCGATCCTGGAACCGATCCTGCGCGCGGTCCGCGAGCAGGGCTACGAGGCGCCGACCCCGATCCAGGTCCGTGCCATCCCGCCGCTCGTCAAGGGCCGCGACCTCCTCGGCATCGCCCAGACCGGCACCGGCAAGACCGCGGCGTTCGCGTTGCCGATCCTCGACTTCCTGGTCGGTGACCCGTTGCCGCGTCGGGCGTGCAAGCCGAGCGTGCTCGTGCTCGCTCCCACGCGTGAGCTCGCGGCGCAGATCGGCGAGAGCTTCGCCAACTACGGTCGCCACGTCGACGTCCGCCACGCGGTCGTGTTCGGCGGTGTCGGCCAGGCTCCGCAGGTGCGTGCGGTGCGCGCCGGTGTCGACGTGCTCGTCGCGACGCCCGGTCGCCTGCTGGACCTCATGCAGCAGCGTCACGTCGTCCTGTCCGACATCGAAGTGTTCGTCCTCGACGAGGCGGACCGCATGCTCGACATGGGCTTCCTGCACGCCGTGCGTCAGATCATCGATGCCTTGCCGCGTGAGCGGCAGACGATCTTGTTCTCCGCGACGATGCCACCCGCGATCGTCAAGCTGTCGCAGACGATCCTGGTCGAACCGGTGCGCGTCGAGGTCACGCCGCCCGCGACGACGGTCGAGCGGATCGAGCAATCGGTCTACTTAGTCGACAAGAAGCGCAAGCGCGATCTCCTCGGCGAGATCCTGCGCGATCCGACGATCGAGCGTGCCCTCGTGTTCACGCGCACCAAGCACGGTGCCGATCGGGTCTCCAAGCATCTGCGCCGACTCGGCGTCGACGCCGACGCGATCCACGGCAACAAGTCGCAGAGTGCGCGTGAGAAGGCACTCGACGGCTTCCGTACCGGACGGATCCGCGTGCTCGTCGCGACCGACATCGCAGCGCGCGGGATCGACGTGCCGGACATCACGCACGTGATCAACTTCGACCTGCCGAACGTC
>JAGQQZ010000640.1 GCA_020425915.1 Planctomycetota bacterium
CAGGGGGCGATCCGGGGGGGTGCCGGACTCGTGACGGGCGTCCTTCCACGCTCGCTCATGACTCCGTTCACCGTCGCGGTACCGGCCGCGACCACAGCCGATCGGGACGCCGACGGGATCGGAGCTTGCGCGAGTGCCGACGCGATCGTGTGCGGGCCGGGTCTGCCTCCGGACGAGGCACATCGCCTGGTTCGCGCGCTCCGCATCGCCGCCGACGCGCCTCTCGTGCTCGACGCCGGCGCTCTGGACGTGTCGACGTTGCTCGACGCCCACGCCGCCATCTCGACCCCGCATCCGGGCGAGGCCGCGAGGTTGCTCGACTCGACGTCTGCCGACGTGCAAGCGGACCGGGACGGAGCCGTGCGCGAACTCGTCCGCCGGTTCGGTGGCACGTGTGTCCTCAAGGGAGCGAACACGCTCGTCTGCGACGGAGAACGGCTGTACGAGAATCGGACCGGCAACTGCGGACTCGCGACTGGCGGAACCGGAGACGTGCTGAGTGGACTGATCGGTGCGTTCCTCGCGCGCGGGATGGAGCCGTTCGACGCGGCCTGTGCCGCGGTCCACGTCCACGGTGCAGCCGGTGACCTCGTCGCCGAACGGCTGTCCCCGGACGGCCTGTGCGCGACCGATCTGCCGCTCGCGATCGCAGAGGTCCTCGGCCGATGAGACTCGCGCTCGGCTGGATCGGCATCGTCCTCGCGTCCAGTGTCGCGGCTCAGGGGCCCGTCGTTTCGGGGCTCGAGTCGGACGACCCGATCGAGGTCGAGAGCGCGCGACGGATGTTGGTGCTCGCCGATGCGTCCGAGTTCGACGCCGATCGGGTGCGCGACGTTCTCGGGCGCGGAGACGATCGCCAGCGCGCGGCCGCCGCCAGCGTGATCGTGCACCACGGGCTCACCGTCGATGGCTGGCAGAACGAACCGGCGGCGCGCGTGCGTGCGATCCTCGTGCGCGGGGCGACCGACGCCGATTGCCGCGTGGCGGTGCGGGACGATGCGCACGACGTCGTCGCGGCCGCAGCCTTCCTCGAACTCGCTCGTCGCGGTCGGGTCGACTCCGAACTCTACGAGTCGGCGCTCACTCGCCACGGCAGTGAGACGGCTCGCTGCGCCGCGCAACACCTCGTCGCGTGTGCCGTGCCGTTGCCGTTCGACGTCTTGGCCAAGATCGCGACCGATCGCGCGGCCCAGGCCCCTGTGCTCGAAGCGCTCGTCTGGCATCCGCGTCCTTCCGCGGTCCCTTGGTTGGAGGAGCTCGCCGAGGCACGCGAATCGGCGGCCGCGAAGCTCGAGGTGTACGCCGCGTTCCCATGTGGGGCGCTGACGGCGTCTCACGGTCGCAGCATCGTCGCGGCTGCCGGAAATGCGCCCGTCTCGCTCGTGCGCGAGGCCGCGGACCGGCTCTCGCCCGACGACGCGGACCGCCTCGTCGGGGCGATCCACCAGCGAGCCGAGGAGGGGCTGGAGATCTCGTTGGCGCTCGAACTCCTGTCCCGCATCACCGAACGGGGTGAGCGGATGCTGATCGCGTTGGCGCGTGTCGCCGAGCCGGCGGATCTCAAGGGGATCCTCGACTGGCTCGCGCGACGTGACTCTTCGGTCGTCGACACGCTCGTGCGTGATGCACTCGCGGCCCCGGAACCCGTGCCGACGTTCCTGCTGCGCCGCGCGGGTCGCGTCGTCGACGATCCCGAGTTGCGCGCACGCGTCGTCTCGATGTTGGGCTCGAGCGACCCGGAGCGCGCGTCAGCGGCGTTCCATGCGTTGATCCATGGCGGGCAGTACTCACCCGGACTGCTCGAGTTCGTGTTCGCCGCCGAGAGCGATGTCGAGGAGATCGCGCGACGGGCGCGCGCGTTGTTCGAACTGCCGCTCGGTGTGCTCGACGATGCGGCTTGGACGACCTTGCTCGAGGCCGAACTTCCAGCGGTCCGCATCGCGGCGATGCGCCGGTTGTTCCGGCGCGGGGGAGCGCTCCGCGGCGCTCGGGAGGCCTACTTGATGCGACTGGCTCGCGAGCCCGACGCCCCCGGGCTCGTCGCGGCACGGCTCGTCGCGAGCCTCGGTCGTTCCGGATCCGTGTTGCAGATGTGGGGCGGGCTCGACGCGGAGCGACGCAAGGACGTGGCGTCGGCGCTCGCGGATCGCGAGGAGCCCTGGGCGTTGCCGTTGCTCGTCGACGACGATCTGCGCGACTCGCCGGAGTTCCGGGCCGCCCGGGTCGCACTCGGTGACCGCACCGAGATCGATGCGTTGTTGGCCGAGCCGGCGCGCTGGAGCGCCAAGTGGCTGCGGCGCCGCGACGAGGTCATCAGCCGCGCGATCGAGGAGCGACATCTCGATGGGCTCGCGAAAGCGTTGTTCGGGCCCGCCGCCGCGGACTCGTGGGTTCGACTCGAGGTCGTCGGTTGGCTCGTGCGACGCCCCGACCTGCCGGTCGGCGGGCTGTTGGATCGCGCGTACCGCGAGGACGACGACATCGGCGTGCAAGAGCTCGCCCTCGAGGGGTTGCTCCTGCACCGGGAAGGTGCAGCGATCTGCGAGCGCGTCGACGCGGCCGTCGGCACGCCCCTGGACGAGGACACGATCGATCTCGCGCACGCGATCGTCGGCGCGGCGCGTGCCCCGCTGACGGCAGCCGCCGCACGGTCGGTCGCGAGGATCCTGCTGGTCGCCCCGGTGGGCGACGCGCGCGAGGAGATTGCGGCCCATCTCGACCTCGACCCCGGCGCGGCGCCGCCCGGCATGGTGATCATCAACATGGCGATGCACCTGCTGCGCGAGGACACGTCCGACGTCTGGGTCGCCGCGATGACGGCCGCGGGTCGCGAGCTCGAGGGTCACGCGAACCGCTTCGCGACCGGTCGGGCTCGCCTCGGCCGCATCCTCACCGAGCTCGCCCGGGATCGCGAAGTCCGGCGGCAAATCGCGCCGGTCGTCGCCCGGCTCGTGCTCGCCTCGCCGGACGCGTCCACCGAGTTCGTGGCGCCGGCCAAGTTGATCCTTGCCGAGCGAGCCTACGAACGGGGCGATTGGGCGACGGCAGCGGCCGCGTTCGAGGGCGCCGAGCTCGCCTGGATCGCGGATTCTCCGGTCCCACAGGTCGCGCGGGTGTTCCTCGCGGACGACGACCCAGGGGCCGGTTCGATCCCGTCGGCCTGGTTGGCCGCGCGTCCCGACGTCTGCCGCGCTCGGCTTGCGTTCGGGCGCGGTGATGCGGCGGCGGCGAGTGAGTTCTTGGAGCGCGCCGCGGAGCTTGCGCACGGCGACCGATCCTCCGAGAGTGAGATCCGATCCCTCCGCGAAGAGGTCCGCAAATGACGAAGTCTGCCAAGTTGTTGCCGTTCTGCCTCTGCTTCGGCGTGGCGCTCGGAGCCCAGGATTCCAAGCCGACCTCGCGACCTGCAGCACCGCAGGATCCGGCAGCGCTGCTCCGGACGCTCGAGGAGAACGGCGTCCACGTCGATCCAAAGGCCCACACCGTCACGATCGAGTGCGAGATGGGGCGACCGGTCGACGCGCTCGAGTACGTGTTGATCCACCGCAAGGGCAAGACCCACGAAGCCCTCGTCGTCACCGACGTCGTGCCGAGCCTGCTGAACGCCGGCTTGCTCGCGATCGGCCTCGAGCGCGGCAACAACGCGCGAGTCGAGGAGATCGAGCCGGCGCCGACACTCGAAGAGGTCCAGGCCGGTGCCGAATGGATGCGGGTCTATCCCGCCGAGGGCAAGTCGATGTGGATGACGCTGACCTGGGAGGACGACGGTGAGAAGCACGTCGACGTCCCGGTCGAAGCCCTCCTCCTCGACCTGACGACGGGTGAGACGTTGCGGGACAACCGATGGGTCTTCCTCGGCGGAAACATGGCGCCGTTGTTGCGTGGCGAGGACCCGGTGTTCATGGCCGACTACCAGGGCAACATCGTCAGCTCGTGCTACATGTATCCGAACAACCACCTCGTGACCGTCGTGCACGAGCGCGCGAACAGTGACGACAACTGGTGGCTTGTCCAGGATCTGTGCCCGCCGCCGGGGACGAAGATGAAGATGACGTTCCATCGCGACAAGCCGGACTCGGTCGTCGCTCGCGAGTCGGCGTTGGCGAAGGACGCCGAGCGGAAGGCCGCGGAACCGGCCCAGGACGAGCCGCCGCAGGATCGGTGAGCGGGCGCGTCGCCGCGGCCGCGATCGGCGGCTCGCTCGCGGTCCACTGGCTCGTCCCCGATCGCGCCATCGGCTTCGCCGCGTCGTTCGCGGTCCACTTGTTGGCGACGGCGTGCTGGATCTGGCTCGTGCGCGAACTCGTGACGAATCGATTCCGGCCCGGCTTGGCCGAGTCGCTGGTGATCGTCGCCACCCTGCGGCTGGTGTTGTTGCCGCTCGTGCCAGCGTTCAGCGACGACGTGTACCGCTACCTGTTCGAGGGCCGGATGGTGCTCGCCGGGATCAGTCCGTACCTGCACGCGCCGGACTCGACCGCCGCCGCGCCGCTGCGGGACGCCGCGTGGGAACTGATCAACAACCCGACGATCCCGGCCGCGTACCCGCCCGCGGTCCAGCTCGTCAACGCGGCCGGCGCGTCGATCGGTGCTGGGTTGTTCGGGGTCAAGCTCGGCTTCGCGCTGCTCGACGTACTTGCGTTCTGGATGCTCTGGCGCGTGCTGCCCGCGGTGGGCGTCGCCTCGCAGCGCGCCCTGATCTACGGGGCGTGTCCACTCGTCGTGCTCGAGTTCGCCGGAGAAGGTCACGGCGACAGCCTGACGATCGCGGGACTCGTCGGTGCATGGCTCGCCGCGACGCAGCGTCGCCCGTTCCTCGCGGGCGCGGCGCTGGGGGTGGCGGTGCTCGGCAAGTGGATGCCACTCGTGTTCCTCCCGTTCCTCTGTCGAGCGGTGGGGGACGTCCGGCGCACGCTGTTCGGGTTCGGCATCGTCGTCGTCGCCTGCTTCGTCCCGTTCCTCTGGCTCGGGTTCTCGCTCGACGGCACCGAGCAGTACGTCGTGCGATGGCGCGGCAACGACTCGGCGTTCGGTGTCGTGTTCGCGGTCGTGGACTGGGTGCGGACGGGCGGGTGGTTCGGTGATTTCGAGGCCCAACGCGTCGCCAAGTTCCCGATCGCGGTGCTGGGAGTTCTGGTCCTCGCTCATGCCTGGCGAGTCCGTGCGCCCCTCGAGCGCACGCTCGGGTGGTTCTTCGTGTTCTTCGTCGCGTTCGCGCCGACCGTGCACCCCTGGTACGTGACCTACCTCGTCCCGTTCCTCGCGGTGCGCGCCAACCCAGGGCTGCTTGCGTTCACCGGCACCGCGTTCCTCGCGTACCACGTGTTGCCCGAGTGGCACCTCGAGCGTGATTGGAACGAGAGCGGTTGGATCGTCGCGCTCGAGTACCTGCCGTTCTACGCGGCCTACTGCTTCTCGGGGACGAGCTTGCGCAGGAATGCCCAGATCGCGGCGCGCTCCACGTCCGGTAGGTAGTCGAACGCCGGCATGTCCTCGGTGCCGAGCTCGCCTTCCGGATCGCGCAGTACGGCGTCGAACGTCGAGAACGCGTACCTCTCGGCGAGCAGCTCGTCGAACCGCGGTGCGTCGTGGTCCTCGGTGCCGTATCGCGTGCCCGCGTATTCGAGCTCGTGACACTCGAGACAGCGTGCGCGGCGGAGTGCGAGATAGCCGAGCTTCTCCGTCTCGGTGCAGCCGAGGGGATGGCGCAACACGCGCTGGTTGTCGGGCGCGTCGAGCGCGCCGAGGATCGTGAGCGTCGCCACGAACACGATGGTCGCGATGCCGAGGCTGGTCGCCAACTTGCGCTTGCGCCAGTGCCGTTCCGGGGTGCGGTCGACGAACGGGACGAGCGCGAGCGCGAGGACGAACAGGTTCGGCAGCCAGAACGTGCCGAGCGACTCGAACGGACCCTTGAACCACTTCAGCAGTTGGAACGCGGCGAGGAAGTACCAGTCCGGACGTGGCTCGTAGCCCGCGTCCGAGGGTTCCGCGAGGGCTTCGAGCGGCGCGTGGAACGTCGCCGCGGCGAGGAACAGGACTCCTGCGGTCGCCGCGCCGACGATCGCTTCCTTGAGCGTGTGGTGAGGGAAGTAGGGCAGCCCCGGCGACCCTTCGTCGCCCACCGGTCTTCCGGGAGCTGCGACGCCGTGCCGCTGGATCAGCATCAGGTGGACCGCCAGGAGTCCGAGCAGCGCGATGGGCAGCAACACGACGTGGATGACGTAGAAGCGAGTCAGCGTCGGTGGACCGACTTCGTCACCGCCGTTCAGGACGGTGCGGAGCGCGTCGCCCAGCAACGGCGTCCTGCCGGCGATCTCGGTGCCGACGTTGGTCGCGAAGTACGCCTTCTGGTCCCAGGGCAGGAGGTAGCCCGTGAAGCCGAAGCCCAGCACGATCCCGAGTAGGCCGATGCCGGTCAACCAGGTGAACTCGCGCGGCGCCTTGTAGGCTCCCGTGAAGAACACCCGCGCGAGGTGGACCACCGCGAGCACGACGAAGAACGACGCGCCGAAGTGGTGCAGCGAACGTACGAATGCCCCGCCCGGCACCTCCTGCTCGAACGCGCGGATCGAGTCGTATGCCAGGCCGGCGGTCGGCACGTAGTGGAACGCCAGTGCGATCCCCGACAGAAACTGCAGCGCGCAGACCGTGAGCGCGGCAAACCCGAGCGTGCGGAGGAATCCGATCCCCGCTGGTGGTCGCTTGCCGGACATCGAAGTTCGCCATGCGGACACGATGCCGAGGCGGTCGTCGAGGAAGTCGAGCAGTCGGCCCATCGGTCAGAGCCCGCGAACGTGGACGATGTCGGCACCGTCGGTCGGCATCTCGAGTTCCAGTCGGCGCAGCGGAGCGCGCGGGGGGCCGGCGAGCACTTCGCCGGTTCGTGAGAACACGCCGCCGTGGCACGGACAGCGCAGCGGCGCGTCGCGACCGCCGACCGAGACCGTCCGCTGCTGGATCGGGCAGCGCAGGTGCGTGCACTCGCCGAGCATCGCGAGGTAGTCACCGTCGCTCTCGCCACGGGTCACGAACACCATGCGGGACACGTTCTCCACCAGCGGGCCTCTCCGCATCTCGAACGTCACCGCGCGCCCGAGGATCGCGTCGCCCTTCGGCAGCTCCTCCAGGTGACAGAGCGGGATACTCGTCGGCTTCTCCACGCGAGCGGGCGCGAGTCCGGAGCGCAACGACGCCACGATCGCGCCGAGGATCGGGACGCCCGCGAGCACCAAGGTCAGCGTCGCGAGGAAGCCACGACGGGAGGCTCCGTTCGAATCCATGCCGCGGATGTTACGCGGCACGTTCGCGTGCGCGTCAGTGCTTGTCGACGATCGTGAACTTCGCGGCGTCGCTGAGCGTCAGGCCGAGCGGGTTGAGCCCGACCTGCAACGCGGCGGCCTGTTCGTAGATCACCGCGCCGACGAGTAGCGGGTCGTCGGGCACGAGGAAGGTCCACGAGGCGAAGCCGGTCTGATTCGACAACGCGAACGTGATCTCCGGCCCCGTCAGCAGGGAGCAACCCGTCGCGCCGATCAACGTGAGGTCGATCGGCAGAGGGCCGCCGCCGAACGACGTGTCGCTCGTGCCGAGCAGGCCGAACAGCGCGGCGCCGATCGGTGCGTGGTAGACCTTCACGGTGTACGGATGGTCGAGCGACGCCGCCTGGCCGCGGATCTGCTCGACGTGCATCGGTTCGGGCGCGGTTCCCTGACAGCTCGTTCCATAGTTCGAGAACTCGATGACCGCGGGCGTCATGAACGGAACCAGCGCATCGAACCAGACCTGCGCCATGAGTTGCTCGCCGGTGTCGTTCGGATGCAGGCCGTCGAACAACAGGGACGTGCTGAACCCCGTGTTCTGGTCGACGGTCACGACGCGGGACTGCACGGTGTCCTTGCCCGTGACCATCGCCGGGATCGCCGCGTTCAGCGCGGTGACGTCGCGCCACGGCTGGGCCGGCGGGACGTACATCGGGATGATCTGCGCGATCAACACCGTGATGTCGGGGTTGACGCCGCGCAGGATGTCCACCAGCGTCGCGAGTTCGTCGATCGAGCTCGACACCGACTGGTTGGCGATCAGGTCGTTCGTGCCGAGGTGGATCAGTGCGATGTCCGGCTGCGTCTCCTGCGCCCACTCCTCGAGCTGGAACGCGATGTGCTCGATGCGCCAGCCCGAGTAGCTCTCGTGGTCCTGGTCGAAGCCGGGAAAGAGCGGGGATCCGCCGAACACGCCGTAGTTGTGGCCGACGAAGTCGAACGCGTAGCCGCCCGTCGTCAGGTGTTGGTCGAGGTAGTAGCGGTAGGAGGCGTAGCCCGTGCGCGACTCGGTGATCGAGTCCCCGAGGATGCAGATCTTCACCGTGGTCTGCGCGGACAGAACCGCAGCCGTGGCGAGGATCGTGAAGACGTGGACCCAGATTGACCCTGGTCTCTTCATGCAGTGTGGTGTCGAGACGGTGTCCGGAGAGAGAGTGAGCGGCGGGGCGAGCGACCGGGGAGTATACCCGAGGTGCGTTTCGGGAGGCCACGGCTGCGCGCGCCCGATCGGGCCGACGCGCCATGGCGCCGGTGGCATCGGGCCGCAGGGATGCGCTCGTCCGCAAGGGCGGCGGGCCCGCGGCACCGTCGGGTCACATCATCTGTCGCCGCGACACTCCGCTCTTGGCGCGAGGCACGGCGTAGTCCCGCAGTTCGGCGTCGGGTTTGGTGTCGAGCTTCCGCCACTCGTGTTCGAACGCGTAGTTCTCGTGTTCGGGCGCCTTCTCGCGTCCCCAGATCATCAACCAGAAGCGCAGCGTGTAGACGACGTTCCAGAAGATCTCGTGGTTCTTGACCATGAACTTCAAGCGCCGCCACATGTACGGCGGGTTCTTGAAGTAGGCCTCGGCGTAGAACTTCTTGAAGAAGCGTTTGATCGTGTCCCAGCCGAGCGTCGGGTGGTCGTAGATCTCCTCGGCCTTGTTGTAGACCGTGTACTGGTCCCAATCGAACGTCTTGACCCGGCCTTCCTTGCGCAGCTGGCGGAACATCGGCGTGCCCGGGTAGGGCGTGCACATCCCGCACTTCATCGTGTCGAGTCGCACCTTCTTGGCGTAGTCGATCGTGTCCTGCATCGACGCCTCGGTGTCGCCGGTCAGGCCGACCATGAAGAAGCCGTTGGGCTCGAGGCCGGCGCGACGCGCCATCTCGACCGCTTCGACGCCCTTGTCGAGCGTCGCGCGGCCACCCTTGCCGAACGCCTTGAGCACGTCCTCGTTGCCGCTCTCGAAGCCGAAGTAGACCCGGTAGCAGCCGGCTCGCTTCATCAGCGCGAACAGCTCCGGGTTCGCGCTGTCGACGCGGATGCCGTTGGTGCACGTCCAGGCGACGTTCGTGCCCTTGCGAATGATCGCCTCGCAGACCAGCGCGGCCCACTCGTTGTCGCTCGTGAAGATGTCGTCGACGAGCACCGCCTCGCGGACACCGAGGCTCTGCAGCTTCGCGATCTCCTCGGCGCAGCGTTCGGGCGACTTCTTGCGGTAGCCGAGGCCCATCGTGTTCTTCGAACCGCAGAAGTCGCACTGGAAGACGCACCCGCGCGAGAACTCGATCGTGCTGACCGGGCTGTGCCGCGCGATGATTCGCGTCATCTTCTCGTTGCAGTCCGGCGGGTAGTCCTCCCACGCCGGCATCGGCAGATCGTCGAGGTTCTCGAGCAGACCTCCCGGCATGTTGACCCGGATGTCGTCGCCGTCTCGCCAGTAGAGGCCCGGGATCGATGCGAGGTCCTTGCCGTCGAGTACGTCGGCCATCGCGAAGTCCGCCTCACCGGTCGCGACCGCGTCGAGTCGCGCGGTCTCGCGCATCGTCTCGAACGGCAGCGCCGACGGGTGCGCGCCACCGCCGATCGTGAAGATGTCCTTCGACACGTCCTTCACGACGTACGAGATGTCACGCAGCTGGTTCGCGAGCGGTGTCGTCGCAGTGATGCCGACCGCGTCAGGCTTCTCGCGCTCGACCAGCTCGCGGATCATCTGCGGGTCGTACTGGCGGTACGAGAGGTCGAGGATCTTGATCTCGTGACCGCGCGCCTTGAGCGCGCCGCCGATCGCCGAGAGGCTGAGGATCGGGTAGACCGGGAATGCGATGCCGCCCTCGTTCGAACCGTAGGTTCGGAAGTAGGACGGGTTGATCAGGATGGCCTTTCCCATCAGGTCGGTATCGGCCGCAAGTGGCGAGGAGTGTGACCAGCGTTCGGGCTGGCGGGGGTATGGCGGCGGGGAGACTACACGAAACTCCGG
>JAGQQZ010000641.1 GCA_020425915.1 Planctomycetota bacterium
GTTCACCGAGCGCGCGATCGTCTACCGCGCCGAGAACGGCATCGCACATCGCAGCGTCGCGCTCTCGGTCGGCGTGCAGAAGATGGTCCGCAGCGACAGCGCCTGCGCCGGCGTCCTGTTCACGCTCGACACCGAGAGCGGATTCCGCGACGTCGTGCTGATCAACGGCGCGTACGGGCTCGGCGAGATCGTCGTGCAGGGCCGCGTCAATCCGGACGAGTTCCTCGTGCACAAGCCGACCCTGCGTCTCGGGGCACGCCCGATCATCCGGCGCGAGATCGGCAGCAAAGACCGCAAGCTCGTCTACGGTGAGGACGGCACGGGTGCGCTGCGCGAAGTTCGCGTCTCGAACGACGCGCGCGAGCGACTCGTGCTCGACGACGACGAAGTGCTCGAACTGGCTCGCATGGGCATCGCGATCGAGGACCACTACTCGACGCTGCACGGCAAGCCCACGCCGATGGACATCGAGTGGGCCAAGGACGGGCGCGACGGCAAGCTCTACATCGTCCAGGCGCGACCCGAGACCGTGCACGCGCAGGCGACGCCGCGGTTCGACGTGTTCCGGCTCAAGGGCAAGGGCGACGTGCTGGTCCGCGGCAAGAGCGTGGGACGCAGGATCGGATCAGGGCGAGTCCGCCACGTGTTCCACAGCGACGACCTGGGTTCGTTCGCCGATGGCGACGTGCTCGTCGCGACGATGACCGACCCCGACTGGGAGCCCGTGCTGAAACGTGCGGCAGCCGTCGTCACCGAACAGGGCGGTCGCACCTGCCACGCGGCGATCGTCTCGCGCGAGCACGGCATCCCGTGCGTCGTCGCGACCGGCGATGCGATGCGACGGTTGACCGAGGGAGAGATCGTCACCGTCTCGTGTGCCGAGGGCGACGAAGGCGTGGTCTACGCCGGCGCGATCCCGTTCACGCGGGACTCGATCGACCCGGCCGAGCTGCCCGAGTCGCCGATCCCGCTGATGCTGAACGTCGCCGATCCCGCGAGCGCGTTCGAACTCGCGCAACTGCCGTGCTCCGGTGTGGGTCTGATGCGCACCGAGTTCCTGGTCTCCAACCGGATCGGCATCCACCCGATGGCCACCGTCCATCCCGAGGCGATCACCGACCCTGGCGTACGCAGCAAGATCCGGCTCCGCGCCGCCGGCTTCCACTCGCCGCGCGAGTTCTTCGTCGAACGCCTGGCTTCCGGCGTCGCGCAGATCGCCGCCGCGTTCTATCCGCGTCCGGTCATCGTGCGCTTCTCCGACTTCAAGACGAACGAGTACGCCGGCCTGCTCGGCGGCGCTTGCTTCGAGCCGACCGAGGCGAATCCGATGATCGGGTTCCGCGGCGCATCACGATACTACGACGACCGATACCGCGACGGGTTCGCGCTCGAGTGCAAGGCGATCCGCCGCGTGCGCGACGAGATGGGCCTGCGCAACGTCAAGGTCATGATCCCGTTCTGCCGGACGCTACAGGAGGGTCGGGACGTGATCGCCGAACTCGAGCTCAACGGTCTCGTCCGCGGCGAGCGCGAACTCGAGATCTGGATGATGTGCGAGATCCCGAACAACGTGATCCTCGCGCACGAGTTCGCCGAGCTGTTCGACGGTTTCTCGATCGGCTCGAACGACCTGACCCAACTCACGCTCGGGATCGACCGCGACTCCCAGACCCTCGCGCACCTGTTCGACGAGCGCGACCCCGGCGTGAAGCGGATGATCGAACTCGTCGTCCGCGCCGCCCACGAGTCCGGTCGTCGCGTCGGCATCTGCGGGGAAGCGCCGAGCAACTATCCGGAGTTCGCCGAGTTCCTCGCCGACCTCGGGATCGACTCCATGTCGTTGAACGCGGACTCGCTCGGACCGGTCGCCCGTCTCCTCGCGTCGCGGTGATCGAGAGCGCGTCGTCGACACGGCCGTGGCACGTTCGCCCGGTCGAAGACGTGACGGCCGAACGACCGTACCCCGGACTGACCCGGGACGAAGCTCGGAAGCGCGCGATCGAAGCCGGACCGAACCAACTGAAGGCGGTCGGTCGGCCTGGATGGCCCGCGATTCTGTTCCGCCAGTTCCGAGACCCGTTGATCGCGATCCTCACGATCGCCGCGACCGTGTCGGCATCGATCGGCGAGCCGATCGACGCACTCGTGATCCTCGCCATCGTCGTCCTCAACGGCCTGCTCGGATTCGTGCAGGAATGGCGGGCCGAGCGCGCGCTCGACGAACTGCGTGAGATGCTCGTGCCGACCTGCAAGGTCGTGCGCGACGGCGTCGTCACCGAGATCGACTCGCGGCAAGTCGTGCCCGGCGACCTCGTCCGGCTCGACACCGGCGACCGCATCCCGGCCGACTTGCGAATGGTCGAGTCGATCGGGTTGTTCGTCGATCAGTCCGCGTTGACCGGCGAATCGACCCCGACGGCGAAGCGGACCGAAGCCGATCCGCTCGAAGCGCCGCTGGCCGAGCGTGCTTCGATGGCCTACGCCGGCACGACGGTCACCGCCGGCCATGGCGGCGGTGTGGTCGTCGGAACCGGGATGCAGACGGAGTTCGGTCGCGTCGCCCGACTGACCGAGTCCATCGAGCGCGAACCGACGCCGCTCCAGCGCCGGCTCGCACGCCTCGGCGCCCAGCTCGGGATCGGCTCGATCGCAATCGCGTTCGGCGTAGCGGCGCTCGGCGTCGCGCTCGGCAAGCCGCTGCTCGAGATGTTCCTCGCCGGTGTCTCCCTCGCGGTCGCGGTCGTACCCGAGGGCCTTCCCGCGATCGTCACGATCACGTTCGCCCTCGGCGTCCGCACGATGGCACGGCGACGCGCGTTGTTGCGCCGACTCCAAGCCGCCGAGACGCTCGGCACGGCGAGCGTCATCTGTACCGACAAGACCGGCACGCTGACCCGCAACGAGATGACCGTCCGCCACGTCTGGACCGCCGATCGGTCGGTCGACGTGACGGGGACGGGCTACGCCCCGGAAGGTCGGTTCGAAGTCCGCGGCGTCGAGATCACACCCGACGAACCGCTGCGGGAACTGCTCGAGACCGGAACGTCGTGCAACACGGCCTCGCTGTCCGAACACCGTGGCGCTTGGCAAGTGCTCGGCGACCCGACCGAGGCGGCGTTGCTCGTCGCCGCACGCAAGGCCGCGATCGCACGCGACACGGCGCGGCGCAGCAGAGCGGAGTTCCCGTTCTCCTCCGAACGCAAGCGGATGACCGTCGTCATCGACGGCACGGCTCACGTGAAAGGCGCCCCGGAGGCGATCCTCGAACGGTGTACCCGAA
>JAGQQZ010000642.1 GCA_020425915.1 Planctomycetota bacterium
CGTGTTGCTCGGCCCACGCGAGCGTCATCGACTGCATCTCGAGGTGCCCCTTCCAGCGGTTCTCGATCCCCTCCGCCGCGATGCGATCGAGCCGACGGTCGAGCGCGAACGCGAGCGGGATGCAGGGGGTAGCGGGTGGTGCGCCCTTCTCGAATCGCTCGGGTGTCGCCGCGAAGTCGAACAGGAAGCCGCGGCCTTCGACCGTCGCGGCCTTGTCGATCGCGCGCTGGGAGAGCGCGAACACACAGAGTCCCGGTGGGAGCGCGAGGCACTTCTGGGTGCCGGCGAAGGCCAGGTCGATGCCCCAGTCGTCGAAGCGCAGCTCGGCGCCGCCGAGGCTGGTCACCGCGTCGACGAGGATCATCGTGTCGGGCGAGACCTCGTGGACGACGCGGGCGATCTCGGCCAACGGGTTGAGCACGCCGGTCGAGGTCTCGTTGTGCGTGATGCACACGGCCTCGAACGGTTCCGGCGCGGATTCGAGCGCGCGTCGCACGGCTTCGGGATCGAAGGCAGTGCCCCAGGTCGCCTCGAGCACGGTGGCGTCGCGGCCGCAGGCCTTGCTGGTCTTGACCCAGCGATCGCCGAACGAGCCGCAGGTGAGGTGCAGCACGCGGCTGCGGACCAGGTTGCGGATGCCGGCCTCCATCAGCGCCGTGCCCGGTGCGTTCTCGAAGAACGCGTGTTCGGCCGTGCCGAACACCGGGCGCAGCTTCTCGGCCACGCGCAGCACGCACTGCTTGAACTCCTCACTGCGATGCCCGACGAGCGGCATCGCCATGATCTCGCGGAGCTCCTCGTCGACTTCGACGGGGCCGGGGATGAACAGGATCGGATGGTCGGTCACGGTGTCGTTCATGCAATCAGGCCACGGTAGTCCGGGTGTCGGGCCAGACGGTCTACTTCGGCGGGTGTGAGACAGAACTGGAGTACGCTGTCGAGCCCGGGACCGGCCGCGAAGTGCTCCGCGCCACGGACGACCTTGTCGCGTTTCGCCACACCGCCGAACCCGATGAATCGTTCGACCACCGGCGCCGCCTCGAGATCGGTGACGCCGTCGCCGACGAATGCGGCCGGTCGGTGCGAAGGGTCGATCGAAGCCAGGATCTCCGGCTTGCCGCCGTTCCGCGCGAGCGGCGAGTTGCGGTCGTAGTCGCGATATCCGCCGTCGTCATCGAAGGTGACGTCGACGGCGAACACGAGTTCGCTCGGCACGCCGAGGTGACCGGCGAGGCCGAGCACGGCGGGGAGGAGGCCGCCGCTGATGATGCCGACCTGCTTGCCGAGTTCGTGGAGCGCGGCGATCACCTCGCGCGTGTTGGGGACGATCTCCTCGACGTAGGCCCGGGCGATCCGCTCGATCTGCGCGCGGCTCGGTCGCATGATCTCGAGGCGGCGTCCGTAGACCTCGCCGAGCGGGATCTCGCCGTCCATCGCCGCATCGGTCAGTTCGCGGATCTCGTCGCGGATCGCGGGCGTCGCGTCGCGTGCGAGCTCGTCGATGCCTTCGATCCTGGACAGGGTCGAATCGCAGTCGAACCAGATCGATCGGAAGGGGGTCGGCGCCATGGGTCGGCGCCAGTCTTACCGGACCGCGCGGGAGCGGGCCAGCGTGGCTACTTGCCCTTGTAGGCCTTCTTCGCCCAGGCCTTCCACGCCGCGTCGAACGTCTCGAGGTCCAGTTCGAAGCACTCCTTCAGCGCGCGTTCCTGGACCTGGAGTTGGTAATCCTGCGGCGCGGCCGTGCCCTGTGTCGTGACGCAACCCTTGACCGCCGTGATGAACTTCCCGAACGCTGCCGAGTCCCGGTCCATCAGGAAGTCGACCCGGGACCACATGCCGAGGTGGTCGAAGAACTTCATTCCCTTCAGGTCGAAGCGGACCGCGAGGTCGGACATCGGCCGTTCGAGGTCCTGCTTGATCAGGGCCGAGACGCGTCGTTCCCAGTCCTGGTAGCGGAAGACGCGCTCGGAGCTGTCGGCGATCTCGGAGAACGTGTTGAACTCGTCGCTGATCTTGCGCCGCACCCAGTGGGCGTAGCCTTCCTGCCACCACGCGGTCGGGCGGTAGTAGTAGCCGCGATACGCGTCGACGAGGTTGTGGACGATGTTGAACGCGAGATGGCAGTAGAGCGCCGTGTCGTCCTCGTAGGCTCCGTCGGTGAACTTGATCGCCGTGGCGAACACGAAGGCGTCGGGTTCCGCGAGGTACCAGCGGCTCGGGCCGGATCCGTCCGCGCCGGTGAACGTGGTCAGGAACCGCTGACAGTCGGCTTCCTTGGTCAGGATCATGACCTGGAACTTCGACTTGGCGCCGAGATACGGGCCGCGGCCGAGCGAGTCCGTGCCGGGCGGCTGCGGTGCGTCGGCCGTCGGGAACGCGTCGTCGGTCTTGCCCACGAGCTCGAGGAAGTCGGCGTAGAGCTTCTCGAGTCGCAGCGCGTAGATGTGGGCGCGTAGCCAGGGGTCGAGTTCCTTGGCCTTCGGCTTGACCTTCGGCAGCCGCGTCGCGAGTTCGGCGAGCTCCTCGCGGATCCGGTTGCGCATCTCCTTGGGGTGCGCGGGCACCTTCCACTTCGGCAGGCTCACACCGAGCCGGAAGTGGGGCGTCTCGATC
>JAGQQZ010000643.1 GCA_020425915.1 Planctomycetota bacterium
CTCTGCAACAGCACGGCCGCCTTCTCCGCGAATCCTCGGGGACCGTTCGCGAGTTCGCGGAGTGGCTGCACGAGCAAATCGCGGGCAGCGCGCAGCTCCTCCTCGACGAGCGCGTCGGCCTCCTCGTGCAACCACGCGTTCTTGAGCTCGAGCTCCTGCTGCTCGGAACGCAACCGGTCTCCGGCCTCCTCGGCCTCGCGGCTCAGGTCACGTCGACGCTGGCGCTCGAGTTCCGCCTCGCGCCGCGCCTTCTGCACGCGCTCGATCTGCTCTTCGAGCCGGGTGTCGCGGATGCCCATGAGCTCACGAGCACGTTCGACGAGGTCGGGTGCGATCCCTACTCGGCCCGCGATGTCGAGCGCGTGACTCGTGCCGGGGATGCCGATGTCGAGCCGGAACAGCGGACGCAACGTCGCGCCGTCGAACGCCATCGATCCGTTCTCGGCACCGGTGTGCTGGTACGCGAAGTCCTTGAGCCGGCCCACGTGAGTCGTCACGACGACCGCCGCACCGAGCCGCTCGAGCGACTCCAACACCGCATAACCGAGTGCGCCACCTTCCTCGGGGTCGGTGCCGGCACCGAGTTCGTCCAGCAGGATCAGCGAACGCGACGTCGCCTCGGTCAGACAGCGCACGATGCGAGTCACGTGCGAGGAGAACGTCGAGAGGTTCTGGCTGATCCCCTGAGCATCGCCGATGTCCACGAACACGCCGTCGAAGAACGGGATCTGCGTGCCCGTTCGTGCGGGCACGGGGATTCCGCAGAGCGCCATGACGGCCAGCAGACCGATCGACTTCAGCACGACCGTCTTGCCGCCGGTGTTGGGCCCGGTGACGACGAGCATCCGGAAGGACTCACCGAGCGTGACGTCGAGTTCGACGAGCTCGCCGCGATCCCTGCTGGCTTGCAACAGGAGCGGGTGCAGCGCGGCCTCGAGCCGCAACGGTTCCCCGGCCGGCACGACGGGGGCGCGCACGAACCCGTCCTCGACGACGAGTCGCGCACACGCGGTCACGACGTCGAGGACCGCCATGACCTCGACCGCCCTCTCGATCTCCTGACGACAACGCTGCAAGCCACGGCAGACGTGCGCGAGAACCACCTGGATCTCACGGTTCTCCGCGGCCTCGAGTTCCGACTTGCGGTTGGCGGCCTCGACGACCGCGGACGGTTCGATGAACAGCGTCGCGCCTGATTGGCTGCGATCGTGCAGAACGCCCGCGATCTGACCGCGCATCTCCTGCTTGACGCCGAACACGGGACGCCCGTTGCGCCAAACCGGCTCGATCGACTGCAGGCAACGACGATTGCGCTCGTCGGCGACGAAGCGCGAGACGATCGACCGCACCTCGGCTTCCGCGACCTCGATCTCGCGGCGAACTTCGGCCAGTCGCAAGCTCGCGGAATCGAGCACTTCGCCGCGGTCGTCGACGACGGATTCGAGTTCGCCGACGAGGTCGCCGACGGCGGGGAAAGTCCCGCCCATCGCGGCGAGTGCAGTGAACTCGGAGCGCGAACCCAACCAGACACGGCACTTCTCGGTCGCACGCAGCAACCGCTTGAGCTCGGCGACGTCGCGCACCGTCGGCTGGTGCTCACCCGAGAAGAACGACCCGAGCCACGACCGGACTTCGATCGCACCCGACGTGGGCACGCGGTCGTCGCCGGCGATCCGCCGCGCGAGTTCCTCGACCTGCCGACCTCGCTGGTTGATCGAATCGAGATCGGCGAGCGGCTCCAACTCCTCGACGAGGTGGCGGCCCAGCGCGGTCGTCAAGCGGTCGCGGAGCATCTCGCGCACCGCGTCGAACTCGATCGCCTCGAGGTCGTAACGGCTCCTGCGCGTTGGAGGGACGGAAGTTGGCATCGTGCGCGCAGCATACCGTCGGGTAGACTCCCGCCGATGAGCAACCATTCAGGCTTCGGCACGCGCGCGATCCACGCGGGCCAGCACCCGGACGAAACGACCGGCGCGATCATGACGCCGATCTATCAGACCAGCACGTACGTGCAGGCGGCGCCGGGCGAGATCAAGGGCTACGACTACTCCCGCACCTGCAATCCGACCCGCACCGCACTCGACGGCAACATCGCCGGGCTCGAAGGCGGCAAGTACGGATTGAGCTTCAGCAGCGGGATGTCGGCGATCAACACGATCCTCAACCTGCTGCAGAGCGGCGACCATGTCATCGCGACCAATGACATGTACGGCGGCACCTACCGGCTGTGCACGACGCTCTACCAGAAGTTCGGCGTGTCGTTCTCGTTCCTCGACCTCACCGACCTGGACGCGGTGCGGGCAGCGATTCGACCGGAGACGAAGATCATGTTCGTCGAGACGCCGTCGAATCCGCTGCTCCGGATCTACGATCTGACCGCGCTCGCGGAGATCTGTCGCGAGAAGGACATCCTGTCGGTGTGCGACAACACGTTCGCCACGCCATTCAACCAGAACCCGCTGGCACTCGGCTTCGAGGTCGTGACGCACTCCACGACGAAGTACCTCGGCGGCCACTCCGATGTCGTCGGCGGCGCGATCGTGGTCGACCGCGAGGACCTGCGGGATCGACTTCACCACTTCCAGAACACCGTCGGGGGCACGCCCGGACCGATGGACTGCTTCCTGGTGTTGCGCGGCACGAAGACGCTTCACGTGCGGATGCAACGACATGCGGAGAACGCCGCCGTCATCGCCGCCGACCTCGAAGCGCACCCGAAGGTCACGAAGGTCATCTACCCGGGGCTCGAGTCACACCCCCAACACGCGCTCGCGATGCGGCAGATGCGCACGCCGGGCGGAATGGTGTCGTTCGAGGTCGACGCGTCGGTCGAGGATGCGATGCGACTCGCCGCTTCGTTCGAAGTGTTCGCGCTCGCCGAGAGCCTCGGCGGCGTCGAGAGTCTCGTCGACCATCCGGTGAGCATGACGCACGGCGCGATCCCGCGCGAAGAGCGCATCAAGTCCGGATTCCAGGACGGACTGATCCGACTCTCGGTCGGACTCGAGGACATCGACGACCTTCGCGCCGACGTCGCGCAGGCACTCGAACGACTCGGCTGAAGCGAATCGTTCGCGCTCTGTCAGGCGCCGCCTTCGGCGGTGGCCGGCGGATTCGGCGCAGGGCGTTCGACGCGCTCCGGCTGCTTCGACTCCGCGGGCGGGTTCGACACTTGTTCGCGCATCAACCGTCCGACCTTGAACTTGACGATGCGTTTCGACGGGACGTCGACCTTCTCCAGCGTACGCGGGTTCTGCGCGAGTCGAGCAGCACGCTCCTTCGACTCGAACACACCGAACTCGCGGAACTCGAGGCGGTTCCCCATCGCGAGTTCTTCGATGATGCTGTCGAGGAACGACTGGATGATGTCCTTGCAAACGACCTTCGTCACACCGGTCTTCTCGGCGATGCGGCTGACGAGTTCTTTCTTGGTGACCGTCCTCATCCGTTTCCTCTGACGATTCGGGGCCTTCGTCGTGGGTGTCGAGTCAGTAACGTGCTTCCCAGCATAGCGTTGTGAACACCGAACACATGGGAATCCCACTCGGGAACGAGTTGGTCCGAGCGCGAACGCCGTTCGTCGAGACCCTCGAACGAGAGGGACTCGCTTCGCTCGATGCGTTGACGGCGCGTGCGTTCGGGCACGTGGTCACGGATCATCGCAGCTCCTGGGTGCGTTCCGCCAGAGTGGGCA
>JAGQQZ010000050.1 GCA_020425915.1 Planctomycetota bacterium
AGCGAGACGCAGAGCGTCCGCGTACTGCGGGATGCTCCCGGTCGACCGAGAAACGACGGTCCAGGCCCGCTCGTTGAGATCACTCGGACGAGGATCGCCGCGCTCTCGCGCCAGTGCGAGGACCCGGGCCCGAACGTCAGCGTCGAGATCGTCGCGCGTTGCGAGGCGCTGCTCGACGTCGACGACGAGGTCGGTCGGCTGCCGGATCTCGTCGAGGAGTCGTTCCGCCTCGATGTCCTCGGCACGGAGCAGACCGAATCGCGCGCGCTCGGCATGACGCAACTCGCGCGGCGCGAGTCGTCGGCCTTCGCCGAGCAGATCGAGTGGCACGAGCTGTTGCGTCGCACCCGGTCGCGAGGTCGACAGCAGCAGCCGTTCGCTGGTCGGGTCGAAGCAAGCGTCGAGCACGCGTCCAGCGATCGGCATCGTGACGAACGGCGTTCCCGACGCCGTGCGCCAGACCCGAGCCGTGCGCGGACCGCAGGCCACGAGCATCGCACCGGACGGCGCGAAGCGCACGCGCTGCACGTCGCCCTGGTCGCCGCGCAGCGCGTGCAGTTCGCGTGCGTCGTCGGCGCCCCACAGGCGCACCGTGCCGTCGGCCGACGCGGTCGCGATCGTCTTGCCGTTCGGCGCGAACGCGGCGTCCAGCACCGGTCCGTCGTGACCGAACAGGGTCTCGAGCAACGCGCCGTCCCGCACTTGGCGAACCTCGACGGTGTTGCCCTCTCCGGGGCACGCGACGTGCAGCCCGTCGGGGCCGAATGCCAGGAACTCGGTTCGCCCGTTGCCGAACCTGCCGATCTCCGCGCCGGTGCGCAGCTCGCAGACGACGAACTCTTCGCGGTACGACGTGCTCCGGTCCTCTCGCGGTCCGACGAAGGCGACGTAGCGCCCGCACGGACTGAACATCGGGAACTGGTCTTGTGCAACGCGTTCGCCGCACTGCACGACTTCCTCACCGGAGTGTGTATCGAACACGTGGACCGCGCCCGTGCTGGCGCACGCGACGGCGCAGCGCGAGCTGTCGCGGCTGAACGTGAACCCGCCGCAGGCATCGTCGGTGAGGGTTCGAGCCGTGCCCGAACGGACGTCGACGAGTTGGCCGCGGCGATCGGCGAGCGTCGCCGCCGCGAAGTGCCCGTCCGGCGACAGAGCGACGCGATCCAGCGGTGCGTCCAGCGTCGACTTCGAGATCGGCGCGCCGGTGCGGGCGTCCGCCACGACGAGCTCCGGCGCGCGCTTCGCGACCACGACCGACCCGCCAGCGCCGAACGCCTGGACGACTCCCGCGGGTGCGACGCGTTCCTCCAAGGCGCCGCCGACCAACGTCCGGGTGCGAGGCAGTGCATCGAGTGCCTTCCAGAGAGCGTTGCGCGTGTCGTGGTTGATGTCGAGGCTCGCCGCCTCGATCGCGAGCAACAGACCGAGTTCGGGATCGTCGGCGACCGTGTTCGACGCCTGGTAGGCGAGCAGCAGCGCGGCCTTCGCATCGCGTTCGATCGCGACCGCCTTCGCGTTCTGACGTGCCTCGGCCGCGTTGGCCTCGGACTCGAGGTACAGTCGCCAACTGACGATCAGGCCGCCGAGCAGCGCGAGGAACACCGCGGCGACACCGAGCAGCGCACCGCGGTACCGACGCGCCAGCTTGCCGAGTCGATATCGCACGCTCGGTGGCCCGGCCAGAACGGGTTCGCCAGCCAGGTGGCGTTCGACGTCGGCCGCGAGCGCGTTGGCCGAGTCGTAGCGGCGCTCCGGTTCCTTCGCCATCGCCATCATGACGATCCAGTCGAGGTCACCGCGCAACTCGCGGGCGAGGTCGCCGCGCACCTGGCGGCTCATCGCGTAGCTCGACCGCTCCTCGCCCATCGTCGACACGCGGGTGCTCGGTCGCGGGGGATCGACCTCCCGCAGCACGCGTTGGATCTCCATCCAGCCGGCGCGCCGCATCTGCTGTTGGGAGAACGGCAGTTCACCCGACAACAGTTCGTAGAGCATGACCCCGAGCGAGTACACGTCGGCGCGCGTATCGACGATTTCCACTTCCCCGGCAGCCTGTTCCGGCGCCATGTACTCGGGCGTGCCGAGGATCTGCTCGCGTTCCGTGAACACGGTCTGCGCGAGCAGGTCGCGGTTCGTGGCCTTCGCGAGTCCGAAGTCGAGGATCTTCGGCGTCGGCTCCTCGCCGGAACGCGTCACGATCACGTTGCCCGGCTTGAGGTCGCGGTGGATCACACCCTTCTGGTGGGCGTGGTGCACGCCGTGGCAGATGCGTTGGAACAGCTCGAGGCGCTGGCGCAGGGACAGGCGGTGCTGGTCGCAGTACTGGTTGAGCGGTAGACCCTCGACCAGCTCCATGACGAAGTACGGCTGCCCGCGTTCGGAGGTCCCCGCATCGAACACGCGCGCGATCGCGTCGTGGTTCATCGCCGCGAGGGCACGGCGTTCGAGTTCGAACCGCGCGATGACCTCGGCGGAGTCCATCCCCAGCTTGATGACCTTGAGCGCCACGAGCCGACGAACGGGTTCGCGCTGCTCGGCCTTGTAGACGGTGCCCATCCCGCCTTCGCCGAGCGTGTCGAGGATCTGGTAGACGCCGATGTGCGCGGGGCGTTCGGTCACCGGTGTTCGAACGGCAGAGCGACGACGATTTCGTCCGCGCCGGTTTCGCCGAACCACTCCGACGTTTCGATCGACGTCGTCTGGCCGCTCGACGTCGTCGCGACGCGGTGCGTGCGTCGAGCCGCGGTCCCGCCCTTGATCCCGCGCGTCAGCAGTTCGCCCTCGGTGACCGAGGCGTACGACTCGGGATCGGGGTCCGGTCGCTCGGGTCGCGCGCGCAGTTCCTCGAACAGGGATTCGAGGTGTGGTTGTCGTTCGCGGCTGGCGAGGAACAGGAAGTGCTCGGTTCCTCGATAGCCGTCCAACTCGAACGCTTCGTCGCCGTCGGGGACGAGATAGGTCCGGCCGGGCGTGACCGGGTTCGAGCCGGTCGAGACAGCCGGGTTCGGGAACACCGGAACGACGTATCCGGTCGCGTCGATCTCGACGACGTAGACCCAGCAGGCTTCGTGGGCGGCGAACGAAATCCGGAGACGGTCGCCGCGCTCGTCACGATGGACGCCATCGCGCAGCACGGCGTCGGCGTCGAGCGCGGTCAGTTCGAACTTGGTGTCGGCGTTGCCACCACGGATGCCGCGACTGCGCGGTGTATCGTCACGGAGCAGTGCGGTGTCCAGTGCGAGCGGCGGTCGGTCCGGCACCTCCGTCACTACTTCGGTTGGCTCCTCCGGTGCTTCGGTCTGCTCCGTCGCCACGGCGGCCGTGGTCGTCGCCGAAACCGCCGTGCCGGCAGGGAAGTAGCTCTCGAACAGCTTCTCCAACTGGGCCACGCTGTCGGCGCCGTAGTTCTCGTCGTTCACCTGCATCGCGTTGCGCGCGAATCCCATCGCGATCGGGAGCGCGGCCATGACCGCTTCGCAGCCGGCGGCGATGCAGGCCAGGAGCAGGATCGGCGCCACGCGACGAAGGCGCGACGATCGGGCCTGCTCGGTCTTGGAACGGTTCATTTCGGCATCCTTTCGAAGAAGAAGAACTCGGCGCCGGGTCCGGAGCTCGGGTGCGCCATCAGGATCGGCCGTTGGCGGTCGCCGTATCCTCCCATGATGCGTTCCTGGATACGACCGAACACCGTGCGCGCGGAAACACCGCCGGTCTTGGCCGCCGCC
>JAGQQZ010000644.1 GCA_020425915.1 Planctomycetota bacterium
ATCGCGGCGCTCGTGATCGCGATCGGGAACGCGACGGGATGGCGCATCTTGCCGGCTGGCGTGGAGCTCGTGGCTTTCAACGTGTGCCTGCTGATCGTCCTGGCCGAACTCGGACTCGAGATCGTCGCGAGCCTCAGCGGTTCCCCGGTGTTCGCCACGGAGGCAGCCTCCGTCCGCGATCGAATCGAGTCCTACCGTCCGGAACCGGGCACGCTTCGTTTCGGCTTCCCCGTCAACTCGATGGGGCACTACGACACCGAGTTCCTGCCCCGGGCCGACCGGAATCGCGTGACGGTCGCGATGATCGGTGACTCGTTCAGCGCGGGAATCGTGCCACATTCCCACCACTTCTCGACCGTGTGCGAAGAGGTGGACCCGCGCGTCGAGGTCTACAACTTCGGCGTGCCGGCGATCGCGCCGCAGCACTATGCGTATCTGTTGGCACACGAGGTGCTTCCTCTCGAGCCCGACGCGGTGATCGTCGGCATCTTCGTCGGGAACGACTTCAGTGACCGGGACGTCGTCGCGAGCGGGTGGTGGACGCACTGGTTCGATCGCGACCGTTTGCTGCTCTGCGTCGTGCCGCAGCGCCTCGCGGTCGTGCTCGGTGAGCGCGCGGGCGCTAGGCCGGTCGGGGCGTTGCAGGGCGAGACCGGCGTCGACCCGCGTGCGTTCGAGTGGCTTCGGGACTTTCGCAGCGAGCAACCGACGTTCTCACGCGAGCGATACGTGTCGATGGAACGAGACCGAGCGCGGGCGTTGACGGCGCTCGACGAGGCGACGGTCGAGGACCTCGTCGAGACCATCGCGGGAATGCGCGCGCTCACCGAACCACGACCGTTCGGCATCGTCGTGATCCCTGATGTGTTCCAGGTCGACGACCTGCTGTGGAGCGAACTCGGCTGCGATGATCGCGAGCGCGACCGCGCGCAGCGGTTGCTGGTGGAGCGTCTTTCGCACTCCGGGATCGCGGTCCTCGACCTGCTCCCGGTGATGCGCGAACAGCCTTTCGAACCCGACGGTCTGCGGCACCTGTACCATCTGCACGATTCGCACTTCAACGCGCGAGGCAACGCGGTCGCGGGCCGGGCGATCGCCGCGTTCGTCGAGCGACTACTGGCCGACTAGCAGTTGTGCGGTTGCGCGGGCCCGCTCGGCGAGCTCCGCGTCACCGGACGCGACGATCTCGGACAGCAGCGTGCGAACTTGGTCGACATCGGCGGCCGCGGAG
Source organism: Planctomycetota bacterium (assembly GCA_020425915.1). Lineage (GTDB taxonomy): Bacteria > Planctomycetota > UBA1135 > UBA1135 > UBA2386 > JAGQQZ01. Next base: position 1,232 of record JAGQQZ010000644.1, read on the forward strand.
AGCGCGATCCAACGCGGTGCGACTCCGTGCTCGAGCATCGCTCGCCACTCGTGTCGCGCGCCCAGCACTTCCGCCGCGGTCGAGTGGATCGAACTCTCGGCTGCGTCGAGCAGGGCGGCGAGGACGTGCTCGAGTCGCTCCGCGTCGACGTTGGCCAGGATCATCGCGGCGATCGGTGAGTACTCCCCGCGCTCCGCCATGCACTCGAGCAGTCCGCGGACGATCGCCGATGCGGCTCGAGCGTCCGGGTCGAGCGTGAGCATGGTCCAAGCCGCGGTCGGACTGTGCCGTGAAGCGAGGCGAACCGCCGGGGCGTCTCCCGTAGCCAGGACCTCGCCGGACAGAGTCACGAGTCGTTGGCGGGCGGATTCGCCGAGCGGTTCGAGTGCAGCGATCACGGTCGCGGCCGCGTCTGGTCCGGATGCGGCGAACGAGTCCAGTCGCTCGACCGCACCGAGGTGGGCCAGGAGCTTCGCCAGCGGAACGCGATCGTCGCCCTCGACCTGGTCGAGGGCCGCCGTCAACGGAACGATCGCCGACGCGCCGGCAGATTCGAGCAACGTGATGACTCTGGCCGGGCGAAGATCACGGCGCGCGACGAGTCGCTCGACGAGCAGCTCGGGCGACCGCGTCGCGATCACGCGCAGCGTCGCGTCGACCTCCGGGCGCAGCGGCGAGTTGTCGTGGACCGCGACCGAGAACAGGGCCTCGGTGACGCGGCGATGATCCTGCTTCGGTGCGTCGCGCAACGAGACGACCGCAAGGCGGCGAACGAACGGATCCTCGGACCGCAGCCCGCGGAGCGCGTCCGGCGTCGCCACGTCGCACGACGCGACCGCCAGCAGCAGGATCGCCGAGATCGGAAGGCGCCGTGTCGTCGAGCGCATCATTGCGACGCGGTGCTACGCACCGCCCGCCTCGATCACGACGAGCAGCTCTCCCTGTTCGACCGACTGCTTCGGTCCGACGAGGACCTCGCGCACGATGCCGCCGATCGGAGCGCGGACGATCGTCTCCATCTTCATCGCCTCGAGCGACAGCAGTTCGTCGCCTTCGTTGACCTCGTGGCCGTTCGCGACGGCGACCTGGAGGATGTTGCCGGGCATCGGAGAGCCGACCTCACCCTCGACGGCCGGGTTCGCCATGCGGCGGGCGTCGCTGTCGTCGCCGAGCTTCTTGTCGGCGACGGTGACCGCACGGCTCTGGCCGTTGAGCGTGAAGAACACCGTCCGACGGCCGCGCTCGTCGGCGGCGCTGACGGCATTCAGTTCGATCAACAGCGACTTGCCGGGTTCGAGGTCGACCCAGATCTCGCGGCCTGACTCGAGGCCGAAGAGGTAGGTCGGAGTGTCGAGGACGGACACGTCGCCGTAGCGCTTGCGGAACGAGAAGTAGTCGTCGAGCACCCGCGGGTAGAGCGCCGCGCTGACGGCTTCGTCGGGCGAGAACTGGCGGCCGAACTTCTTCTCGAGATCCTTGGCGACGCCGTCGAGATCGAGCGGCTCCATCGTCGCGCTCGGTCGACCGTCGAGGACCGGTTGGCCCTTCAGCACGGCGTGCTGCAGCGCCTCGGGGAAGCCGCCGGGCGGGTGTCCGAGATGGCCCTGGAAGTACTGCACGACGCTCTGCGGGAAGTCGATGCGGTGCGCCTCGGCGAGCACCTTGTCCATGGTCTTCCGGACCGTCGCTTCGAAGTCGTCCGGATCGAACACGAGCAACTCGTTCTGCACGACGAAGATCGCGAAGTCGCCGACCATCTTCGATGACGGCGTGACCTTGGGGATGTCACCGACGAGTTGGTTGACGACCGCGAAGGCGTGTTTGACGTCCTTCCAGCGGTGCAGCAATCCCATCGACGCGACCTGGGGCCGGAGGTTGCTGTACTGGCCGCCCGGGATCTCGTGGTAGTAGACCTCGGAGGTGCTGCTCTTGAGGCCGCATTCGAACGGGCTGTAGAACTCGCGCACGACCTCCCAGTAGTCGGCCAGCGGTTGCAGGTCCTTGTTCGCGAGCTCGGTCTCGCGCGGGTTGCCGCGCATCGCGGCGACGAGCGCGTTCATGCTGGGCTGGCTCGTCAGTCCGGCCATCGGAGCGAGCGCGACGTCGACGATGTCGACCCCGCACAAGATCGCGTTGATCAGCATCGCGACGCCGTTGCCGCTCGTGTCGTGCGTGTGGAGGTGGATCGGCAGGTCGCACTTCTGTCGCAGGGCTTCGATCAGCACCCGGGCAGCGCGCGGCCGCAGCAGACCGGCCATGTCCTTGATGCAGAGGATGTGGCAGCCGAGGTCCTCGATGCGGGCCGCGAGGTCGGTGTAGTAGTCGAGGTCGTACTTCGGCCGGTTCGGGTTGTCGATGTCGCCCGTGTAGCAGATGCAGACCTCGGCGACGCGGCCGGTCTTCTTCACGCGGTCGATCGCGACGTGCATGTTCTCGAGGTCGTTGAGGCTGTCGAACACCCGGAACACGTCGACGCCCGCATTCGCGGCTTCGTCGATGAACGCCTCGACGACGTTGTCGGGGTAGCTCGTGTAGCCGACCGCGTTGGCGCCCCGCAGCAGCATCTGCTGCAGGAGGTTCGGCATCGCCTTCTTGAGCTTGCGGATCCGGTCCCACGGGCTCTCGTTGAGGAATCGATAGGCGACGTCGAACGTCGCGCCACCCCACGTCTCGACGCTGAACAGCTTCGACGCGTAGTGCGCGGTTGCCGGTGCGATGCGAAGCATGTCGCACGTCCGAACCCGCGTCGCGAGCAACGACTGGTGCGCATCGCGCATCGTCGTGTCGGTCAACAGCGGTCGCTTCTGCTCCTTGACCCAGCGGGCGAGCCCCTCGGCTCCGCGTTCCTCGAGGATCTGCGCGGTGCCGGCGGGCGGAGGGGTGTTCGGGACCTTCGGGATCGGGGCGTCGGCGAACGTCGAGGGCGGTCGCCAATCCGACTTCGCGACCGTGGGATGCCCGTTGACGATGACGTCGGCGAGGTATTGCAGGACCTTCGTCGCCCGGTCGCGGTAGACCTTCGTCTGGAACAGCTCCGGGGAGTCGTCGATGAAGCGCGTGTATGTCTCCCCATTGAGGAACGTGTCGTGTTGCAGCACGTTCTCGAGGAACGGGATGTTGGTGCTGACCCCACGGATCCGGAATTCGCGCAGCGCGCGCACGTTCTTGCTCGCCGCGCCCTCGAACGTGGGCGCGAACGACACGACCTTGACGAGCAGCGAATCGTAGTGCGGGGAGATTCGCGCTCCGGGGTAGCCGTTACCGACGTCGAGTCGGATGCCGAATCCTCCGGCCGACCGATAAGCCGTGAGCGTGCCCGTGTCGGGCATGAAGTTGTTCGAGGGATCCTCGGTCGTCACCCGCGACTGGATCGCGAAGCCCCTTCGAGCGACGTCGCGTTGCGAATAAATCCCGATCTCCTCGGACGCCAGATCGAACCCGGCCTCGATCAGGATCTGCGACTGGACGAGGTCGATCCCGGTGATCATCTCGGTCACCGTGTGTTCGACCTGCAGTCGCGGATTCACTTCGATGAAGTAGTGCTCGTCGCCGGCGACGAGGAACTCGACGGTGCCGGCATTGTGGTAGCCCACGGATCGGCAGAGCTTCAGCGCGTCCTCGTACATCGCCTCGCGCACGTGCTCCGGCAAGTTGGGTGCAGGCGCGATCTCGATGACCTTCTGGTGACGGCGCTGGACCGAACAGTCGCGTTCGAACAAATGGACGAGCTGTCCGGTGAGGTCGCCCAGGACCTGGACCTCGACGTGACGCACCTTGGGCAGGAATCGTTCGAGGAACACGACGGGACTGCCGAACGCGGCCTGCGCTTCCGAGCGGGCTTCCTCGATCGAGCGCTGCAGTTCGGCCGGCGACTTCACGACCCGCATCCCGCGTCCGCCGCCGCCGTGCGCGGCCTTGACGATCACCGGGGCATGGCGCTCGGCGAACTCTCGCGCCCGGTCCATCGCCCTCGGATCGTCGAGGTCGAGTTCGATACCCGGGGCGATCGCGACGCCGCACTTCTCCGCGTGGGCGCGTGCCCTGACCTTGTCGCCGATCTGGGACATGACCTCGGCGTTCGGGCCAATGAACGCGATGCCAGCCTCCCGGCATGCGGTCGCGAACTCCGGGTTCTCCGACAGGAATCCATAGCCCGGGTGAATGGCATCGACGTGGGCCTCGCGTGCGATCGCGAGGATCTCGTCGATCGCGAGATAGGCCTCGACCGGCTGCAGTCCGTGGCCCACCAAATACGACTCGTCCGCCTTGTATCGGTGTTGGTGCTTCGCGTCCTCCTCACTGAAGATCGCGACGGTGCGGATTCCGAGCTCGGTGCAAGCGCGGAAGATGCGGACGGCGATTTCCCCGCGGTTCGCGCAGAGGACCTTGTGGAACTTCTGGGTTTCCATGGAGTGGGTCGCGCATTATGCCGCATCGGACCGAGCCGGCACGGCCAATCGAGATCGGTTTGTCTCTGGACTCGGTCTCTTCGGCGTGCGTAACATCGGCGGACTCCTCCGCCCCGCATGAACCGGGGCATCCACGAACGACGAAGCGCGCCCGCGTTCTGCCCCCACCTCGGCAGATGGGCGACACAGGAGCCGAAATGGCAGCGAAGAAGAAAGCAGCGAAGAAGAGCGGTGATTCGAAGGCCGGTTACGACCTGACGATCGCGATGCTCAAGCGTAACCCCAAGGTCGAATATGCCGCCGTGAAGGAGGCTGCCGACAAGAAGGGCATCCCCGTTTATCCGATCGTATTCGGGCGGGCGCAGCTCGCGCTCGGCATCGTCAAGCGCTCCAAGAAGAAGGCGACGAAGAAGAGCGCGAAGCTCGGTCGCCGCGGTCCGGGACGCCCGCGCAAGACGGCGACCTCTGCGACCGGTCTCGATGCGATCGTCGCGCAGATTCGGGACACCGAGCGAGAGCGGGATCGGGCGATGGCGACGCTGGCGAAGATCCGTGATCTGATCGACGCCGCGCTCTGAGTCTCGTCAGCTCCGACGGGTGTCGGGGCGGCGGCGATCCAACGAGACGACCGCGCGGGCCCTGGGACCGCCGCCCCTCGGGGTTGGCCGGGGCCGGTGCGACCACCGAGGGGGAGGTGGCGGGAAATCGGGGGTCCGGCCCGTCAGGATTGCAGGGTGCTTCCGCTTCGCCGAGCATCGGGTCGTCGATTCTGATATCATGCGCGGTGCTTTGGCTACCAGCGACGTTCAGCCTGCCCAGTCGGAACCGTCGGTGGCGCCCGGAACCGTTCGCAAGGCAGAGGTCGGCGAGCGGCTACGACGCGCTCGACACGACGCGGGCATGTCCCAGGATGCGGTTTCGAAGTCACTCGGACGTGGCTTCAGTCTCGCGTCCCTGTATCGGTGGGAAGCCGGCGTCGACCTGCCGAGCTTCGACAAGATGACGCGCCTGGCGCGCCTGTACGGCACGTCGCTCGACTGGCTGGCCGGCTTCACCGAGTTCCGCGACGTGTTCGCGCCCGGCAAGGTCGTCGTCGATCGCGATGCGCTCGCCAAGGTCGACGCCCTCGCCCAATCCGGCAAGTCGTTGGCCGAAGTGCCGAAGGAGTTGCTGCACGACGGGCTCAATTGCGCGTGGCCCGTGCCCCGCAATCCGATGGTCATGGACAGTGGTGCGGCGCACTCGATCGAGATGCGGTTGCGTTCGATCTACCAGCGGTTGCGCGACAACCGTTAGAGGTCCGCGACCTTCAGCGTGTCCACTGCGGCGCCGTCAGGCGCCGCTTGCCGTCGTGGCTCCGCGGGACGTCTTCACCGTCCTCGAAGTCGCGATCCCAGAGCTGGCAGGTCACCTGCTTGTGCTTCTGGTCGAGTCCCTCGCAGTAGTTCGTGAAGATGCAGCGCCGCACCTCGGCGCCACACCCGCGCTCGGCCTTGAGGAACCAGTCGGGATCCGCGAGGGTCTGCCGCGCGGACGCGATGATGTCCGCGTCTTCTCGCCGCAAGATTTCCTCGGCGAGGTCGAACGTGCCGATGCCGCCGGCCGTGACGACCGGGGTGGTGTGACCGGCGCTCCGCACCGCACGGCGGATCTCCGCGGCCAGTGGCACGTTCCGACCGAACGGTCCGCGCGCGTCGCTGCGGACGGTCGGCATGCACTCGTGGCCACTCGGACCGGTGTAGGGATAGGCGGCTTCGCCGACCTTCGGTTGCTTCGCGTCCTCGAACTTGCCGCCCTTGGAGACCGACAGGAAGTCCATGCCGACTTCCGCGAAGCGGGCGCCGTACCAGGCCGCGTCGACGATGCGGCTGCCACCTTCGATGACCTCGTCACCGAGGAATCGGCATCCGAGACAGTAGTCGTGCCCGACCCGGGCGCGCACGGCCTCGTAGACCTCGATCGGCAACCGGATCCGCGCGTCCCGCGACCCGCCGTAGCCGTCGTCTCGGACGTTCCGTCGCGATAGGAACGAGGCCATCGTGTAGGCGTGCGCGTAGTGGAGTTCGACGCCGTCGAAGCCGGCTTCCCGTGCCCGCGCGGCGGCGTCGGCGAACAGCCCTGGCAGCACGCGCGGGAGCTCCGCGACGTGTGGCAGGTGCGTGTCGTTGACGGTCTCGCGGTAGCCGAAGGCATAGTCGCGCCACTCGTCGCGAGTGAGGACTCGCGCGAGTCGGTCGTCGTCGAATCCTGCGAGCGCGGAGCGCACCGCCGTGTCGTCGAACTCGCCGGTCGCGTCCCGATGGTGTTGCCGGATCTCCAAGTACCTGCCGAAGAACTTCTCCTTCGTCGGCCGTCGCTTGATCGTGAGGAAGTCGATGCACTGGATCAGCAGCCGCGTCTGCCCCTCGCTCGCTTCCCGGACGGCTTCGACCAGTCGCCGAAGACCAGGGACGAAGCGATCATGTCCGATCCGCAGCAACGGTCCACTCGGCACGTCGCGCACGCCGGTCGCCTCGACGACGAGAACGCCCGGCTTGCCGAGTGCGAACCGGGCGTACCAGTCGATGACGTCTCGCGTGACCTCTCCGTCCTCGGTCGCGCGCCACGGTACCATCGCCGGGACCCAGGTGCGGGTCCGGGCTTCGATCGGGCCGAGTCGGACACTCGAGAACAGCCGCGACGACGCGGCCTCCTCGGCGGTCGGCCAGTGGGCTTCCGGCAGTGCGTGTCTGACGACGTCCAAGGTCGCATTCTGGTGCGGCTGCCGCGTCGCGTCCATTGCCGATCACGACCGGAAGCGACAGACTGGCGATCATGCACGCCTCAGCCCTCTGTTCGCTCTTGCCGCTCTTCCTCGCGTGCAGTTCACCGCCCGTTCGCACGAGTGACGCGGTCGGCGAGCCGGTCGAGGTCGATCTCCTCGACGCGAACTTCGTTCTCTCGAGCGGCGTGCGCCAGCCTTGGGAGGCGTGGATCTACGACATGCGTCAACGGTGCCGGGCATGTCGGGCCGACGAGGTCGCCGTTCCGTGGGTGCGATTCCGACTGGCGGGCACGGACGTGCCGACTTCCACCGTGGATCGAATCCAGTACGAGCTGCGCGCATCCGGCGTCACGCGCATCGAATGGGAGGGACGATGAACCCGGCGCCGGATCTCGTCATCTTCGACGTCGACGGCACGCTGCACGACGCGTTCGCGTGGTGGACGCCGGTCATCCGCCGCGGTCTCGAGGCGTTCGCGTCGCAGACCGGTCTCTCGCTCGATCGACCGAGCGTGGAGTTCGCCGAGAGCGTCGTCGGCATGAAGGACAACGGCGTCTGGGATCCGTTCCTGCCGGACGGCGAGAAGCATCGGTGGCGGGAGCTGCGCGCGGTCGTCCTGCCGATGGAGCTCGACGAACTCCGATCCGGCAGCGACTACTTGTTCGAGGGCGTGCGGCCGCTGCTGGCCCACCTGCGGGAGATCGGTGTCCGCACGGCGTTGGCGAGCAACTGCCACTCGGAGTACATGACCGCCATGTGCGAGGGACAGGGGCTCGCCGAGGCCACGGACTGGCAGTACTGCCTCGACAGCGAAGGCGTGGACTCGAAGACGGACATGTTGCGACGCGCGATCGAGGCCTCCGATGCACGCCGGGCCGTCATGATCGGAGATCGCGAGCCGGACCAGGCCGCGGCCCGTGACGTCGGCATCCCGTTCCTCTGGCGTCGGAACACGCGGTGCGAGCTGCACGACGCGGACGCCGTCTGGGACGGCGAACCGAACCAACTGCTCGGCCAGCTCGGCCTACCCGAAATATCCTGATCGAATGCCGTAGACTGGCGGCATTCGACGCGCCCGCCAGTCGCTGGACAGGCCGACTGTTCGACCCATGGAAGAGTTCTTCATCTTCGTCGGTTTCGTGTTCTCGCTGGTCTGCGGCCTCGTCGTCGCGAACCTCTGGGCCAAGCATCGTCAGGATCGACTGCGCGTGCTCGACGAAGCGTTGAGGAACGGCGATGTCGATCCCGAGACGAAGCGGGCGATCCTCGACTCGCTGCAAGCGAAGTTCCCGCTGCGCAAGGTCGTGTTCTCGGTCGGCTGGATCGCGATCTTCCTCGGCATCGGCCTGCTGGCCTCGAACGACCGAGACGCGTTCTTCGCCGGCACGATCATCGCGCCGCTGGGCTTCGGGATCGTGACGCTG
>JAGQQZ010000645.1 GCA_020425915.1 Planctomycetota bacterium
CCGAACTCGAGCGCATCCACGGCACGCGGATCGATCTCTCGGAGCTCCACACCGTGTACTTCGCGTACGTCGAGAAGTGCGAGCGGTTCGTACGGCTCCACGGCAAGGCCCAGTTCAGTCAGGGCGGCCTCTGTCACGACGTGATCGACGTCGTGGCGAAGCACGGAGTCGTCCCGGCCGAGAGCTACTCAGGACTGCTGGACGGCGAACGAGTCCACGACCACACCGAGTTGGAACAGGTGCTCGCCGCGGTGATCGCACCGATCGCGGAGAGCCAACGACCCAGCGAGCACTGGAAGGGCGCCGTCCGAGGAGTCCTCGACGCCTACATGGGCGCGGTCCCCGAAACCGTCGAGGTCGACGGCAAGACCGAGACCCCGCTCGAATACGCACACGAAGACCTGCGCATCCCGGTCGACGACTACGTGCAGCTCATGTCGTTCGAATCGCAGCCGTTCTGGAAGCAGTGTCAGCTCCTGGTCCCGGACAACTGGCAACTGTGCGGCGACTACTGGAACGTCCCGATCGAAACGATGCTGGCGAATCTCGACCACGCGCTGCGCGAGGGATTCACCGTCGCCGTCGACATGGACGTGAGCGAACCGGGGACGTTCAACCGCGAACACGTCTGGAAGATGCCCGACGAACTGGAGCAGGACGGCGCCATCACCGACGCGATGCGGCAGCACTGGTTCGACGACCGCGAGACGACGGACGATCACCTCATGCACATCGTCGGGATCTCGAAGGACGAGGACGGCCGCCTGTTCTATCTGACCAAGAACTCCCACGGCTCGGGCGGGCCGTTCGCGGGCCACCTCTACATGTCGCGGAACTACGTCGCCGCGAAGATGTTGTCCTTCATGGTCCACAAGGACGGACTCGACCCCGCGACGCTCGCCCGCACCGGCGGCTCCTGATCCGAGATCAATCTTCCTCGTCGTCCTCGACCCAGGGAGGATCGTCGAACAACTCGGCGAGCACGGTCGTGGCGAACGAGCCGCGATTCAGCGTGAATCCCAGTCGCACGCCGCCCGCGACCGGCTCGGCCAACGGTTCGGTCAGGCGTGCTCGCAGCGGCCGCCGCTCGCCTGGATTGCTCGCGAACGGACGGAACGCTGCCGGCTCGATTCCGAGTTCGGCGAGCACCGACGCTTCGAGGTCACGCTGCGCGCCGGCGGCCTCGAGGCACTTCGGTCCCGGCAGCGGGCCGCTCGGGGAGATCTCGAATCGCGAGCAGCGAACCCGCTCGCGCAGCGCGTCCTCGACGAGGAAGCATGCGCCGTTCGCGTGGAGGTAGGCCACGTCACCGGCTCGCACCTCGTCACAGTCATCGACACGGGCTGCAAGCACTCGGTTGAACGCCTCGCTCTGCACCGACGACAGGAGCAGGCGCAACAGCGGTTTTCGCATGCGGCGCCGGGCACGTGCTGGATTGCCGAGGAGAATGCGCAGCCCCTTCTCGAGATTGCGACCGCCCGAGCCGAATCGCTGCGGACCGAAGTAGTTCGGCACGCCCCGAACCGCGAGATCCTCGAGGTTGGTGCGCGCGTCGTCGATCAGATCGACATCGCACACGACATCGACCGTGAAGCGATTCCCGCGCAGGTGCCCCAACTTCAGCTTGTTGCCGTGCCGACCGACCTCGAGGACGTCGACCCCCTCGATCGCGAGCCGTTCGATCGCGTCGAGATCGACCGTCGACGGGAACGAGAACCACTGACGCGTCGTCGCGTGCCGATCCTTGAGCCCGGCGTATCCGATCTCGCGCGCCGGGCAACCGAGTTCCGCGGCCATGCGGTCCACGAGGTGCATGGTCGAGAGACCTCGCTTCTCGATTCGCGCGTAGCCGTGCTCACCCGATCCGCTCGGCACGTAAGCCGGTAGTTCGTCGACGGTGAACGTGTCGACTCCCAGGCTGTAGGCGCCGGGCAACGCAGCGCGCGGCCCGCCACGACGGCGTGGACGCAGCGGTTGCAGGGCTACTCCTTGGATCCGCGCTTCGGTCGCAGTTTGCCGGCCTTGCGCTTGTCGGACGCCGCGTCGACGGAGTCGGCCTCCTCGGTCGGCGGGAACGGCTCGGAGTGTGCCTTCACCGGATCACCGCCGGTCGCGTAGGCGAGCAACCGCCCGAGCTCATCGCGCATCCGGTCACGCGGAACGATGCGGTCGATCTGCCCTCGGTCCAGCAGGAACTCGGAGCGCTGGAAGCCCTCGGGCAACTCCTTCTTGATCGTCGTGGCAATCACTCGCGGGCCCGCGAATCCGATCAGTGCGCCGGGCTCGGCCAACAGCACGTCGCAGACCGACGCGAAGCTAGCGGTCACACCGCCGGTCGTCGGATGCGTCATGATCGAGATCGAGAACAGCCCTGCGTCGTTGAGCCGCGACAGCGCACCGCAGGTCTTCGCCATCTGCATGAGCGAGATCGCGCCCTCGTGCATCCGAGCGCCACCCGAGCAACAGAACACCACGAGCGGGTGACCGAGCTCGATCGCCTTCTCGACCGCGAGCGCGAACTTCTCGCCGACGACCATCCCCATCGAACCACCGAGGAACTGGAAGTTCATGACGGCGAGGACGACCGGCATGCCCTTGATCGTCGCGGTCCCGACGATCAGGGCGTCTCGCTCCCCGGTCTTCTTCCGGGTCGCCGAGAGCTTGTCCTTGTACGGGATGCGATCGTTGAATCCGAGCTTGTCGGACGCCTGGACCGACTTGTGGAGTTCGTGGAACGAGTCGGGATCGACGGTCAACGCGACCCGCTCACGCCCCGGGAGCGTGAAGTGGTGGGAGCAGTGTCCGCACACTCGGTGCTTCGACTCGAACTCCTTGCGGAAGAGCATCTGGCCGCAGCTGTCGCAGCGGATCCAGAGCCCACCGGGCATGTCTTTCTTGCGCGTGAAACGTGTCCAGGCCATTCGATTCCGCCTCGATCGGCGCGACGCGATCCGCGAAAGGATAACGGGAATGCTGCCAGATCACGCGCGCGCGCTGGCTTTTTCTGCCGATCCGCGCAGCAGCGCGATCCGCTCGGCGAGGTCGCCCGCGCCGTATATGGCCGTCCCCGCGACGAAAACGTTGCAGCCCGCCTCCGCGCACGCCTCGATCGTCGACGGACCGATGCCACCGTCCATTTGGATGTCGCCTTCGAATCCGAAGGACGTGCGGAGCGCGCGCACGCCTTCCAGCACGCCCGGGATGAACTTCTGCCCGCCGAAACCGGGGAACACGCTCATCACCAACACCATGTCGAGCTCGTCGAGATACGGCGCCAGTCGCTTCACGTCGCCGTCAGGATTGATCGCGAGGCCGGCGCGCGCGCCGCGCGACCGGATGTCACGCAGCAACGCTCGGGTGTCGCCGCGATCCTCCAGTTCGATGTGGAACGTCACGCCCGCAGCTCCAGCATCGAGGAACTCGGGAGCGTACTTCCACGGATCCTCGATCATCAAATGCACGTCGAGCGGCTTGGTCACGACCTCGTGGATCGCAGCCACGACCGGCGGACCGATCGTGATGTTCGGGACGAAGTGGCCGTCCATGACGTCGACGTGGTGCCAATCGGCACCGGCGTCCTCGGCCCGACGAAGGTCTTCCGCGAGCCGGGCGAAGTCGGCTGCGAGCAGCGATGGCGCGATGATGATCACGGACGCCCAGTGTAGCGACATCGCGCCCATCGAAGCGAGTCGCTTCCAGCGAGCGCGGCTGCGCGGAGATCAGTCCGACACCGCGGCCACGCCGGGCAGGGTC
>JAGQQZ010000646.1 GCA_020425915.1 Planctomycetota bacterium
GACGTTCGCGTCTCTTCCCGGCAGCAACCAATCGAAAGGAACCAACTGAGACCCATGAACGAATCCCATCCCACCGCCACCTTCCCTCAGCTCAACAAGCCGGCGCCGGACTTCTCGGCCGTCACGACCCACGGGACCAAGAGCCTGCATGACTACAAGGGTAAGTGGCTGATCCTGTTCTCCCACCCGGCCGACTTCACTCCGGTCTGCACGACCGAGTTCATGGCGTTCGCGAAGCGCTACGACGAGTTCCAGGCGCTCGGCTGCGATCTGCTCGGGCTCTCGATCGACAGCAAGTTCGCGCACATCGCCTGGGTCCGGAGCATCAAGGAGAACTTCGACGTCGACGTCCGCTTCCCGATCATCGAAGACCTCTCGATGCAGGTCGCCCACGCCTACGGGATGATCCAGCCTGGTGCGAGCGACACGTCGGCCGTGCGCGCGACCTTCTTCATCGACCCCAATGGCATCCTTCGCGCGATGGTCTACTACCCGATGTCGAACGGCCGCTCGATCGACGAGTTCCTCCGCGTGCTCCAGGCGCTGCAGACCAGCGACCAGCACAAGGTCGCCACTCCGGAAGCGTGGAAGCCGGGCGACAAGGTCATCGTACCGCCGCCGGCCACGGTCGAGGCTGCCGAGGCGCGGATGAACGAGGGCTACGAGGTCACCGACTGGTACTTCTCGAAGAAGGCCCTCTGACACCACCGTCACGGGGTGGTCCGACGGGCCACCCCGTGCGTCAGTCGACGGCACCGCTCTGGTACCAACCTCGCCGGTATCGGTCGTAATACACCCACAACACGTCACCGCGCGCGGTCTCGGCGAAGTGGTAGGCGCGGCTGACCTCACGACGCCACCACCCACCGGACACGACGTACGGGCCGAACGTCCGCCGCACCGGACCACACTGCAGGCCGGCTGCACACCAGCCATCGGGCTCGTGACGGTCGCGCGCGAGGCGCCGGGTCTTCGCGAGTAGCCGACGCACGAGGACCGGGCGACCGCGCACGACGGGCCGCGCCACCTCGAGTCGCGCAAGCGCGTGCCACGCGAAACACGCCTCGGGTAGATGGCCGTCACGCAACCGCGCACACACGACGCTCGACTCGCCGAACTCGGCGCGCAATCGCGCGAGCGCCCGGTTCGCTGCCGCGAGGTCACGGCGCGGGCGTTCGGCGAACAGCTCGAGCTGCTCGCGTTTCGCCCGCGCACCTTCGAGGCGGAGTTCGAATCCGATCGGAGGCGCGGACCAAGTGCATCGTTCGATGCGCAACCGCAGCAGGTCGACGAGCTGGACCTCGTCGAGGGTCGGCTCGGCCGGTCGAACGGATTCGTCCGCAGGATCGGCATCGTCGAGCAGGACACGCAAGTGCAGCACCCGAACCGCTTCACCGCGCTGCGCGAGCTCGCGGCACAACGGGCCGAGCCTCGACTTCACGACGAACAGCAGCGAGGTCTCATCGAACGGGGTCTCACCGGGATCGAGTTCGAGTCGATCCTCGACCGGTTCGAACTCGGGCACGGGCACGAGCAGGTCGTTCGCGCGTCCCGCGACGAACTCCTGCAGTTCTCGGCCGCGCTCACCGAAGCGCTCGACGAGGCCACCGTCGGGCAAGCGCCTCAGCCCGGCGACATCACGTATCCCGAGTCGATCGAGAGCCGTCCGCAGCCTACCGTCGATCTGCAGCGAATCGAGCGGCACCCGACCGGATCGCTCGCGCTCCTCCTCGGGCGAGGCGAACACCGTGCAACCACGGCCCTGCCGTGCGAGGGCGTACGAACCGAACCGCGTGAACCCCACCGCGACCGACGCGTGGTAACCGATCTCGCGCAGCGCCGCGACGACGCCTCTGCCCCATACCTCTAGCGAGTCGAACAAACCCTCGAACCCGGACGCGTCGAGCCACGACACACCCGGCTCGGTCTGGCTCGGCTCGATCTCGGGCGAGAACGCCCGCAGCCGCGCGACGATCCGGTCGGACGCCTCGACTCGCTCGAGCTCGTCGACGACTCCGGCTCGCAGACCGGGATCGAGCGACAACGCGGTCGCATAGCGCATCCCCGGCCGGATCTGGCACTGCCGCGCAGATCGGTTCGCCCACTCGATGACACCCTGTGGCTTGTCGGCATCGACGACGACGGCTGGAGCGTCGCGCCAATCGGGCTCGCGCAGCAAGAGCAACTGCAGCGGCAACGCCGGGACGTCAACGCAGGCCCACCGTTCCATCACACACTCGCACGTCCTGCCACGAGCGCCCGCGCCGCTTGTCCTTGACGATGCGGACCTCGCGTTCGAACACGCCATCACCGACCCGCCGACGACTGCACTCGGCACGCAACGACGCGAACGATCCAAGCGCTCGGTCACCGTCGTGCGCGAGGCACAACAACACGGCTTCGTGCTGCTTCGCGAGTCCGACGAGCCGCGCCTGCACACCGAGCGGCATCGCGACCGGCCCTACGAAATCCAGCACGACGAGACCGAAGGCCCCCGAGCGCAACACCGTGTCGGCCGCGCGCAGCATCGCATCAGGTCCTTCCAACGCGACGACGACGAGTGCCTCGAGGTCGACCCCGCAGTCGGCGACGTCGGGCGGATAGAACGTCACCCCTCGCTGCCGGATCCAGACGACCGGCTCCCCCTCGCACTGCGCCGCGCAGACGAGTTCGGTCGCGACCGTCGTGATCGCCGTCGCGCCACGCCCACCGAGCTCGACGACCCGACCGCGCAGCTCCGCGAACTGCCAGGTCGGACGGTCGAGGTCCCCCGCCGGCACGGAGTGACTCCAGCGCACCGCGCCGCGACGAAGCAGATCGGAGAGGGCCCGGGCGTTCGATGACATGGGCCCCTCAGTAAAGCAGTCAAATGTCTTTCATGCAACCCGGTCAACCGTCGCCCAGTCACGGCGCCGCCGACCAGCGATCCGTCAGATTCGCCGACGCAACTCGACGACGCGCCCGAGGATCTCACATTCTCCGTCCCTCGGTCGGATCGACTCGAAGTCGGGGTTGGCGGGCTCGAGCACGATGCGCTGCCGTTGGATGCGCAGCCGCTTGACCGTCGCCTCGTCGCCGACCAGCGCGACGACGATGTCGCCATTCGCAGCCGTCGACTGCTTGCGCACGATGACCGTGTCGCCAGGGAGGATGCCTGCGTCGCGCATGCTCTCGCCGCGGACGGTCAACGCGAACAAGGTGTCACTCGCCTTCCGAGCCGAAGCGACGACGAAGCCGTCGGGATTCTCGATCGCCGCTGACAGCCCGCCGGCCTGGATCTCGCCCACGAGCGGCACCGGCACACCTCCGTCGACCGATTCGGGCAGACGGTAGCCGCGCGCACGTCCATCTCGCTTGACGAGCCGCCCCTCGGCGACGAGCGCGTCGAGCTGCTTGCGCGCCGACTCGACGGCGCGGAACCCCATCGCGTCCTGCACCTCCCGGACGGTCGGCGGCGCACCTTCGAGCAGCCGCTCGCGCACGAATCGGAACACCCGTTCGCGCGTCTCGCCTGGGGTCGAGAACGCCATCAATCGAACAGCGCGGCCGTGTCGGCGAGCTCGGGCCCGTTCTCGGTGAATCGCGCGTACGTCGACGGACGCATCGAAGCCGAGCCGACGATGCCCTGCTTGTCGATCGCGTAGAAGTTGACCTGGAAGTTCGGTCTGCCCTTGTCGTCGAGCAGGCGCGGCACGCGCGTCATCCGCGCCACGTCACGCACGGTCTCCAGACAGGCATCCACCGGCGACTTTCCGAGCGCCATGTACTGGACCGTGCGGCTCGCCCCGTTGGTGACGATCGCTGCCTCGCCGCGACCGGTCGATCCCGCCACGCCGTAGTCGTTGTCGACGTAGTTCCCGCAGCCGATCAGCGGCGAGTCGCCGACGCGCCCTCGGATCTTGAACGCGAGCCCCGAGGTCGTCGTGCAACCACCGAGGTCGCCGGCGGCGTTCCGAGCGCCGATGTGGATCGTCCCCGTCGGCCGCTCGATCCACTCCTTGCCGTACTCGCCGTTGTCGGCGGGATCGATCCAGTCGTCGGTCTGGCTGCCGCGCTCCTTCCAGCGCAACCAGCTCTCGCGCGCGCGGTCGGTCAACAGGTTCTGCTCGGGGAAGCCATGCGCGCGCGCGAACCGCAGCGCACCCTCGCCGACGAGCAGGACGTGGTCCGTGCGTCGCATCACTTTGAGGGCGACCTGGGCCGGGTTCTTGATGTTCTCGAGCGCCGCGACCGCACCGGCGAGGCCGGACGGCCCGTCCATGACACAGGAGTCGAGCGTGACGACTCCGGTCTCGTCGGGCAAGCCGCCGTAGCCGACGGACATGTCCTCGGGATCGTTCTCGACCGGTTCGACACCCAGCACGGCAGCGTCGACCGGCGGCAGACCTGCCTCCATCCGCTCGACGACGAGCGCGAGTGACGGCAATCCGTTGCGCGACGACACGGCGACGGGCCCACCACGGCGGCCCGTCGAGACGTTCGCACACGAGACCGTCGCGGTCACCGCCGATGCCTTGAGGAACGAACGTCGCGTGAGCCTTCGAGCCATGCGACCCACGATACCTGCCGTGCGTCGACGCGGTTAGGATCGGAGCCGTGATTCGTTCCAAGATCGTGCGCCGCCTCGGGTTGCTCGTCATGAGCGCGACGCTCGCTCTGGTCGTCGCCGAGATCGCGCTGCGGATCGTCGACCCGTTCCACACCGGTGAAGTGCTCGCCCGCGAGGCGTTCGAGCACGCGATCCTGGAGTCGCACTGGGAGTTCGCCGGACCCGTCCTGCGCCCGAACGTCTCCGCCGAGTTCCTCGGCCACGAACACCGCACGAACTCGGCGCGAATGCGGAACCCGGAGATTCCGGTGGAGAAGCCGTCCGGCGTGTTCCGCGTCGCGGTCGCCGGCGATTCGATCGCGTTCGGTTGGGGCGTCGAGGAATCGGACTGCTTCCCGCGCGTGTTGGAGCGGATGCTCAACGACGGTCCGAAGCCGCCGGGCATCGCGCGATTCGAGGTCATCAACGGCGGGACACCGGGATGGGGTATCCCCGGCTACGCCTACTGGCTGAAGAACACCGGACTCGCATACGACCCCGATGCGGTCGTCGTCACCTTCATCAACAACGACCTCACGGAGTTGATCAAGACCGTCGAAGGAGACGCCGCCGCGCCGGACGTGCTCGTGCTCCCGGGTTGGTGCAAGTGGTCCTATGTCGCGCGCGCCTGGCAGAACGTCGACGCGCTGTGGTTCGGTGCACGCGGCGATCTCGCGCTCGCGCTGAAGTCGAACCCCCAGGTCACCGACCCGGCCTGTGACCTCGCGTGCCAGGGACTCGAGGTCACGCGACAGTTCTGCGGCGAGCGGCCGTTCGTCGTCGTCGACACGCTCGGCGACGAGCACGGGTCGTGGCTCCCGAGATTCGTGCAAGACCTGGCGGATCGGAGGATTGCGCGGATCGACGCATTCCTGCCTTTGGCCGACTACCAGAACCGCTTCGCCGTCAGCGCGATCGACGTCCACCCGAACGCCGCCGGTCACCGGCTCTACGCCGAGTGGATCCACGCGTGGCTGCGGGCACACGCGATCCCGCGCTGACGCCTCCCGATCAGCCGATGTACCTGCCGATCAGCAGCTCGAGTCGGCGGCGCGCGTCCGGCGTGATCTGGTCGTGCGCCGTCATGATCGCGTGCTCCATGAATCCGTCGCACGAGATCCGCTCGCCCTCGGCGATCAGCCGCGCCGCGTGATCGATGACTTGCTTCGCGCGATCGACGTTGGCGTGCAGGACCGCGATCACGTCCGCGACGTTCACGTCGGCCTCGGCTTCGTGCCAGCAGTCGTAGTCCGTCGCCAGCGCGATCGTCGAGTAGGCGATCTCTGCCTCGCGCGCGAGCTTCGCCTCCTGCAGGTTGGTCATGCCGATC
>JAGQQZ010000647.1 GCA_020425915.1 Planctomycetota bacterium
CGGGGCCGGCTGGCCGTCCTCGAGGTACACGAGCACCACCGAACCTCGGGGCCGGCTGGCCGTCCTCGAGGTACACGAGCACCACCGAACCGACCCTTACGACGTCGCCGTGCGCGAGCACGCGGGATCGATTCGGCTCACCGTTGACCTCGAGCCCGGGCGCGTCAGCACGGACGAGGTAGCCATCGCCGCTGCGCTCGAACCGCGCCACGTCGGTCGCGTCCGCGACCTGGATCGCGCAATCCGGTGACGCCCCGACGCAGAACCGATCGTCGAGGATCTGGTAGACCATGCGTCTCTCCCCGCGGTAGATCTCCAGGCTCGCCATCAGGACGGGATTATGCCGCCAGCAGAGACGACCTGCACGCAGAACCGGCGACGGTCGAGGTGACCGCGTCGCACCGCCGACTCAGTATTCCTCGTCGCTCTCGAACTCGCGACCGCCGCCGAAGTTCTGCACCCAGTAGCGGCCGGTGTTGCCGACCGCGAACTCGGTCAGCGAAGCGGACAGGAGATTGCGATGGTGCCCCGAGGAATGCGTCCATCCGTCGTGCGCCGACTTGGCCGAGTCGTGGTTGGCGAGGTTCTCGGCGATGCCGCTCTCGTAGCCCGCGAGCCGCATCCGATCGAACGGCGACTCACGCCCCGGCGTCGGGGAGTAGTGGGAGAAGTAGCCCAGATCGGACATCTCGTCGGCGTGGCCGCGCGCCGACGACAGCAACTTCGGATTGAAGGCGAGCGGCTGTCGACCGAGCAGACGCCGGTAGGAGTTCGTGATCGCGACCTGGTCGGACTCACTGCGCGGCACGCCGCGCAGCTTGTTCTGGTTGAAGCGGTCGACGCGATCGGCGCGATCCTGCGCATGCCGCTCGGCGACCGTCCAGCAGAAGTTCCGCACGGTCAGCTCGTTCGCTTCCGG
Organism: Planctomycetota bacterium; assembly: GCA_020425915.1. Taxonomy (GTDB): domain Bacteria; phylum Planctomycetota; class UBA1135; order UBA1135; family UBA2386; genus JAGQQZ01. Next base: position 920 of record JAGQQZ010000647.1, read on the forward strand.
CAGTGCACACACCCATTCCACGCGTTCGCGCAGCTCGTCGACCGGCTCGCCGAACTGCGCCAACGTCGCGGCGATCCACTCGACGCGCTCTCGGTCCCGATGCAGAGTCTGCGGCACCTTGACCTTCTGCTTGCCGTCGTACGCCTGTCGGACTTGCTCGACGAGATCGTCGATCTCGCGCTGGACCTCGAGGTACTCGGCGTAACGCTCGCCGGACACCGCCGGCGGCTTGTAGGGCGCGAAGTAACGCTTGGTGTCGAAGATCAGCTGCAGCGCGGCCGCGCGCCGCGAGTCGAGCTCACGACGAGACTCGCCGACCTTCTCCCACTGCTTCTTGAACTTGTGGTCGGCCAGGGCCGCGACCTGCGACTCCCACTGCTTGTGCAGCGCGAGCACGACCGAGTCCATGACCTCGGGACCGTCGGCGAGGACCTTCTCGAGCGCCTCGAGGCGCCGCTCCGGCTTGTCGAGGCGCACCGCGGCAGCCACCCGCTGCTCGACACGAGCCAGGACCTGCCGCAACTCGAGCTCGCGCACGCTCGTGAGGCGACCACCTTCGATCCGATAGCCGCGCGCGTCGACCGAGCGATCGCCGCGACCCCGCGCGACGACCGCGGTGATCTCGGCATCGACCTTGCCTCCCGCGAGATCGATCAGGATGCGCTCGGCGGTCTCCGCGTCGCCGCGTCGATACGCGAGCGCGGCGAGACCGAGCACGGCCGTGCGCGGAGCGCCGGGACGACCGGCCACTTGCCGCAGCGATGCCAGCGTCGGACACGACCAATCGAACGGCCCGTCGTCCGTAGCGAGCTCGTCCTCGACGACGCGAACGCGCATGACGCCGCCCGTCGCTTCGTCGACGAACTCCATCGGGTTCTCGGTCGCGCACCGAACGAGGTGGCGCTCGAGCGCGGCGAGCAGGACGAGGTCGGCGTGGCGTTCGCGCAGACGACGTGCTCGGTCCGACGTGTCCGCTTCGACCCGACTGACGATGGAGTCCGCGATCGTCATCGCGTCATGGAACGAACCCTTCGCGACGGCCGCGTCGACCGCCTCGAGCAGGTCGTCGATGCCGATGTCCGCCGGACGCGCCCGGTCGGTTCGGGGACCGGAGGCCGCCACGTCGAGCGACGCCCGCATGCGTTCGATCTCGCGCCGGAGCGGCGCGGCGTCGTCGGTTCGATCGAACCGGGAGACCTCGGACTCGAGCTCGGCGATCGCAGCGCGCACGTCCGTGGGATCGAACGTCGCCGCCCGTTCGCGCGCACGTGCCAGCAGTGCGCCGAGATCCGCCAGCACGGAGTCCCGCAACTGGATTCGCAGGTCGCGGAGCGCGACCGCGTCCTCGCCCTCGACGCGCGTCAGCGTCTCGTCGACGCGCGCGAGCGCTTCCGCCGTATCGCCCGCGGCGTGCAACGACCGGACCTCGGTGACGAATCGTTCGAGATCCACCGCGACTCGATGCGGGTCGACGACCGGCGCGGGAACGGAGTCGTCCACGACGTCGCTCGGGACCTCGACGGGTACGGACACGACGAGCTCGCTCGGCTTCTGGTCGGCGGCAGCGAGTCGGATCTCGTCGATCCGTGACAGCAACAGACGGGCCACTTTGCCTTCGACCCCGTCTCGACCAGCTCGCTCGCTCGCTCGCAGCGCATCGATCTGCTCGGCGCGCGTCTTGGTCCAGGAGCCCTCGAACAACTCGGCGTGAGCGCGCTCGAACTCGGCGCGGAACCGCGCCACTTCGGCGGCGAACTCGTCGACCTTGGCATCGCGCCCGGAATCACCACCCGCCCAATCGGCGCGCAACAACCCGACGACCCGCGCGGCGTCGTCGAAGCGACCGGCTTCGAGGTGGCGCTCGATCTCCGCCGACCACGTCGGCAGCCCGTCCCCACCCGTCGCGTTCCAAGCGAGGAGACCACAGATCGCGACGCCGACGACCGCTCCGGCGATCACGAACGGCTTGGTCCGGTTCCGCGCGGCCGCGGCGCGGCGCTCACGCGCCGAGCGCCGGGCCATCGGCGTCTCGAGGACGTCGGACGGGGTGGCCGGACGCGCGACCTGCTGGCCGACCACGAGCACCGCCCGCCCGAGTTCGATCCGATCACCGAGTTGCAGTCGCCACTGCGCGACCTGCTCACCGTTGACGACCGTGCCCGCCTCGCTGTCGAGGTCGACGATCTTGAAGCCATCGCCGATCGGCTCGATCCGCGCGTGCCGCGCGGACACTCCGCTCTCCTGCAGACGGAGATCGACCCCTTCCCCGCTGCCGAGCAGCATCGGGCGCTGTTCGAGCGGCCGGAACTGGGTGCCGTCCGCGTCGAGGACCTGGATCGTCAGCATCATGGATGCGGGATTACGCACGAGCGTGCACGGACCATCTCCGTCCGGGCGCGACCTGGACCGCAGGCAAGAATCATGCCGACCCGTCGATCGTGACGGAAGGCTCAACCGGCCGCGGAGGCCTGGATCGCGGGTGAGAGGTCGTCGAGCTGGATCTGCGGACCATCGGCGAGCGCCGCGAGCCGTTGGATCTCGTTCTGGAGCTGCCGAACGTTCCCGGGCCAGGAGAATCGCTCCAGCGCGGCCTCGACCTCGACTGAGAACACGAGGTCACGACCCGCGCTCTCGGCCGCGCGAGCCAGGAACCGGCGCGCGAGCAAGACGACGTCGTGCCCGCGATCGCGCAGCGGCGGCAACTCGAGGCGCAACACGTTGAGCCGGAAGAACAGGTCCTCGCGGAAGGTCCGTTCCCGCACCATCTGCTCGAGATCGCGGTGGGTCGCGGCGACGACCCGCACGTCGACCTTGCGGACCCGCTCGCTGCCCAGCGGGCGCACCTCCCCCTCCTGTAGGACCCGGAGGATCTTGGCCTGCATCGGCAGCGGCATGTCGCCGATCTCGTCGAGGAACAGCGTGCCGCCGTCCGCGGTCACGAAGTGGCCGGGATGGTCCTTCACGGCGCCGGTGAAGGACCCCTTCTTGTGACCGAACAAGACCGACTCGAGCAGCGTTTCCGGGATCGCCGCGCAGTTCTCGCAGACCATCGGCTGCCCCTTGCGCGGGCCGAGGTCGTGCAGGATCCGCGCCACGAGGTCCTTGCCGGTGCCGCTCTCGCCGCGGATCAGGACCGGCGAGTCGACGGCCGCGAAGCGCTCGATCTGGTTGCGCAGCGCCACGACGCGAGGATGACGCCCGACCAGGCCGTGCCACTCGTCGGCCGCGTCGGCGTCGGACCGCCGCGCGGAGCGCGAGGCGTCGTCGCACATTCGGCGGAACGTATCGACGGTGCCGCCGCCGGCCGCGACGGCCTCCGCCAGGAGCCGCTCGAATCGCGCGACCAGGTCGTCCGCGGTCACCGCGGCACCACCTGCAGGCCCGCGTGCTCGGCGACGAGCAGACGATCGCCGGAGCGCTCGAACCGGACCTGGATTTTGGCGGTGTGGCCACTGCCCTGGACACCGGTGATTGTGCCGTGCCCGTACACGGCGTGCACGACGCGCACACCCTCGGCGAGCTCGCACTCGGCCTGCGAGAACTCGTCCTCGGTGGCGTACTCGAACACCTCACCGGCGTCGGACCCTGGTTCGTCCCAATCGTCGAAGTCGCGCCGATAGCCCCCGCCGAATGCCTGATCGGCGTCGGCGCGCAGCAGGCAGGACTCGTCGATCTCGTCGACGAACTGGGAGACTCCCTGGCGAACGAGTTGACCGTTCAGCATTCGCGTGCGACACGCGCCGAGCCAGACCGTCCGGCGACCACGCGTCAGCGCGACGTACATGAGCCGGCGCTCTTCCTCGATCTCACCGTCGTCCTCGAGCGAACGGATGTGCGGGAACAGCGCGTCTTCGAGTCCGGACACGAACACGTGATCGAACTCGAGTCCCTTCGCCGCGTGCACGGTCATCAACGAGACCTTCGGGATGCGGTCGTCGACGTGGCGTTCGTCGTGTGTCAGCAAGCTGACGTGCTGCAGATACGCCGCCAGTCCGCCGCCGACCTCGGTGTCGAAGAACGCCGCGTCGCTGTGGAGTTCGGCGACGTTCTCGACTCTCGCTTCGTCCTCCGGGTCGCCGACGCCGCTGATGAAATCGAGGTACGCGGTGCGCTCGACGATCGTGCGCAACACCGGCAGTGCGCCCTGGCTCGCTACGCCGCGCGCTCGGTCGAGCGCGTCGGCCAACTCTCCGAGCGCCGTGCGGGCGCGGGCCGGCAACTCCGCGCGCAGTTCCGGATCGCAGACCACCTCGGCGATCGAGGCGCCGACGCGCGCGCCGATGTCACGGATCTTCTGCAGCGTCACCTTGCCGATCTTCCGCGCCGGGACGTTCACGATCCGTGCCATGCTGACGTCGTCGAGCGGATTGACGATCACGCGCAGGTACGCCAGCAGGTCCTTGATCTCGCGCCGCTCGAAGAACGTGACGCCCCCGACGATCCGGTGCGGGATCCCCTGCTCACGCAGCGCCTCCTCGAGTCCTCGACTCAGGAAGTGGGAACGGTAGAAGACGGCGATCTCCTCCGGGTCGGCCCCACCCAGGATCAGACTCTCGATCCGCTGGCCGATCTCGCGGGCCTCCTGCGCCGGACCGGCCGATCGGAAGAAGACGATCGGCTCGCCCTCGTCGTTGTCGGTCGTCAGGCGCTTGTCCTTGCGCTGCCGATTGTTGCGGATCACGCTGTCCGCCGCGCGCAGGATGCACGCGGTCGAACGGTAGTTCTGCTCGAGGCGCACGACCTCGGTGTTCGGGAAGTCGTTCTCGAAGTCGAGGATGTTGCGGATGTCCGCGCCGCGGAACTTGTAGATCGACTGGTCGGGATCACCGACGACGCAGACGTTCTGCGTGCCGCCGACCAGGCGACGCATCAGGTCGTACTGCACCCGGTTGGTGTCCTGGAACTCGTCGATCAGGAGCCACGGGAATCGGTCCTGGTACGCCTCGGCGAGGTCGGGAAACTCCGTCAACAGCTCGAGGAACTTGCCGATCAGGTCGTCGAAGTCGAGTGCGCCGTGCTTGAGCAGCGCGTCCTGATACGCGCGGAAGCAGGCCTCGACGCACTGGTCCACCGAACCGCGCCCGACGACGAAGTCCTCGGGGGTCATCCCGACGTTCTTGAGCTGCGAGATCCGACGCCCGACCTGTGACGCCCGCACGCCGAGTTTGTCGAGGTTCTTGTCGACGAGAATCTGTCGGATCAGCTGGTCCCGGTCGTACGTGTCGTAGATCGTGAAGTCGCGCGGGTAGCCGAGCCGCTTGCCGTCGTCGCGCAGGAAGCGAGCGCAGGCGGAGTGGAAAGTCGAGACGCGAACCCAGCCACCGCCGAGTTGCTGGACGCGGCGCGCCATCTCGCCCGCGGCCTTGTTCGTGAAGGTCAGCGCGAGGATCGAGCCGCCCTTCACCCCGTCGCGCAGCAACCGCGCGATCCGTCGCGTGATGACGCGGGTCTTCCCGGATCCCGCGCCCGCGAGCACCATCAGCGGCCCCTCGCCGTGAAGGACCGCGGTGCGCTGCGGCTCGTTCAGATCGTCGAGGATCGCATCGGACACGCGCGGATGCCTACTTGCTGTCGTCCTGGGGCTGCCTGCCGCGGAAGTTCCACCACGCGGTCTCGGCGAGCCACTTCCCATCGACCCGTCGCAGCGTCCCGAACGTGATCCGGCTGGGCCACTTGAGCTCCACGCGGTCGTCGCCGACCGGCTCGACGAAGCGGGCGTAGTCTCCAGGCGGCAACGTCGCGAAGTGCTCGGCGATCAGCTCGAGGTCCTCGAGCTTCACCTGGTCGCGGATCTCGTCGATGACGCACGCGCGCAGTCCTTCCACGTCAGCCCTGCGCACCATGTCGAGCTGATGGCTGAACGACGTGAAGGGCTCGAGGAACGGATCCTTCGGCTCCTCCGGTTCGCTCGGGCGCGACTCGGGCGCTGGCGCTGGCGCGGAACGATCCGCTCCCGTTTCGGGGACCTTGGCCTCGTCTCCGCCGCAGGCGGCGAGGCAAAGACACAGGAGACTCGAGACTGGCAGCTTCATGATGGGGATCCTATCGACTCGCACCGCACGGGCTACTTCAACCTGCCGAGCCCCTGGAGGCTCGAACCGGTCGTGAACACCCACTCGAACGTCTCGGTGCCGCCCTTCAGCGTCAGGGTGGCGACCGCGAGATAGCGTTCGTTCGCTTCGAGCAGTTCCTTGGGGATCACGAACACGACGTCGCGCATGACCATCCGCTTCAGCAGCGGCTCGTTCGGCGTGTGCAACCAGCACGGGACCTCGTCACCCTTCTCGTAGCTCGCACCGCGCTTCTTCGCCTTGTAGAGCCGGAGCGTGCACTCGCTCGTCTGGTTCACGATGAGGTTCGAGAACTGCAGGCTGACCGGATAGCCGGTCTTCTGCTGACCCTCCTCGCCGATGCCGACGTCTTCGAGCGGGTTCGGCAACTCGTTGTAGGCGAACTGCCGCGGCACGTTCTTCATCTCGTGCGGCGGCCACGCGACGAACGCGAACTGACGTTCGCTCTCGTCGACGCGCGGCTCCTCGAGCGACCCCATGTCGAGCACGACGGTCTCCCCGAGTCGTTCGCAGCCGAAGCGTTGGATCAACTCCTCGTCCTGTGCGCCCGAGTGCGCCAGGCCGAACCGCTTGATGTTGTACTCGAGCAGCGGGAAGCGGTGGTACACGGTCCCGATCCACTGATCGACGGAATCCGCTGCGTCCAGCGAGCCCTTCGACATCACGATGACGGAGCGCAGCCCCGCCCGCATGCCGCGAGGCGAGAATCCGGCGAGCGCGGGGTTCTCCTCGTGGGCCTCCGGCCAGACCCAGTGGGCCTCGTGCATGTTGAGGAACACCGCGTGGTCCTTGCACGCCGCGGTCGACTCGGAGTCGAGTTCGCACTCCGGCAGTCCGGCGAGCCAGGTGCGCGCGTTGTCGTCCTTCTTCTTCCGTTTCTCCTTCTCGTCCGCGCCGTCCTCGTCGGAGAAGTAGTTGAACACCGACGTCGCGCTGCGGATCTGGTTCAGCCGCTCGAGCGCCTTGAGTTCGTCCTCGTCCGGGAACTCCGGCAGCAAGGGCGGTCCGTAACCGGTCGCGGCAGCCGTGACACCACGACCGCTCGCCCACCGTCGCCAGTCGTCCTCGATCGTCTGCAGCGACATGCCGTAGACCGACTCGGCGTTCTTCTCGACCTCTTCGGGGAACGGGATCTTCTCCGGGAAGCTCCGCGTCATCCGCAGCCACTTGTCGGGGAAGCGCGCGAGCGCCCAGACGTTGTAGCTCCACGACTTGAGGCGGGCGTCGGCCGAGAACTTCCAGAGCTCGGTCCGCGGGATCACGTTGAGCGGGATGTCGGTGCGCGCGATCGCTTGGTTGCGCATCTCGCGCAGCCACCAGTTCGCACCGTCCGGCAGCACGAGGTCGTCGCCGGTCGTCGTGCCCTCGGGCTCCGAACCGAACTTGGTGATGCAGGTCGACTTCAGGAACCACGTCACCGCGTGGTGCAGACCTTCGAGCATGCCGGCGTTGTTCAGCTGCGTCCCGCCGAGTCCGTAGTGGACACACCGACCGATCACACCGTCCATCATCGCGGATGGCATGTTGTCGACCGACACCTCGCACGGGCGACCTTGGTCGCGGAAGATGACGTTCTTGAACTTGCCCTTCTCGAGCTGCGGGTTGTTGGCGAGCAGGTCGTCCATCTCGAGCGGAGTCCAGATGAAGCCGATCCAGGCCCAACCCTTCATCTCGGCGCGCAGGCGACGCTTCTCGTTCTCCATGTTGCCGAGCAGGTAGTCGAGGAACTCGATCGTCCGCTCGCCCCACTTGACGAGGTCGTCGGCGTTCTCCTGCGTGCCGCGGGTGAAGATCGTGAAGTGCTCCGACTTCGCGCCGTACATCTCGAGACCGAGGTTGTTGAGCACTTCCGGCAGCGTGTCGACCGGCTTGACCTCGTAGTCGTCCTTCTGCGCGAGCATCAGCGCCGTCGTCTCGATTTCCTTCATGCGCTTCATGAAGGCGACGTCCGCCTCGGTGCCGTAGTACGTCACGCCACCGTTGTCCCAGCCCACGTGACCGAGCGCCTCGTGCGCGGCCTTGTCGAGCGGATCGAACAGGATCGCGAGTTCGAGCTGACGCTTGCCGGCGTCGGTCAGCGCGCCGGCGTCGTCGCGCAGTGAGAGCCCCAACTCGCGGTGCTCCGCGGCCAGCTTCTCGCAGGTCGCGCGCCACTCCTGCTGGACCTTGAACCGGTTCTTCCGGTTCGTGCCGTCCGCCCACTCGCTGCGGCGAGCGCGCTTGCTGAGCTTCCACTCACCGTCGTCGAGCTTGTATCCGAGCTTGGACCGGACGCTCTTGTTGTCCGGCTCGTAGTCCGAAACGATCAGATCGTAGGCCTGCTTCTCCATCGGCCCGTGCTTCTTGCCCCGCGCGAAGTTGGCGAACTTCATCAGGATCTTGGACGCGCTCTTGGCGAGATCGGCCTCGGCGGGAGTCGGCTCGGGCTTGCCCTGCGCGCTCACGTTGCCGGTCGCGAAGCAGAGCGTCGCGAACGCGACGAGGATTACGGACAGTCGGAATCTATGCATCGGGGTCTCGTGCGGAACGGTGGACGCAACACGCTAAACGGGCGCGCCCGACGCGGAAACACCAGGCGCCAAGTTTGGGGCCTCAGCTCGGCTTCCGGAGCCGATCGACGATCACACCGCGCGCCGGGAATTCGTCGCCCATCCGGCGCTTGTGCCAGAGTTCGCGTCCATCCGCGAGAACGATGAAGTTGCCGCCGCCGCCTTGGATCAGCTCGATGTCGGCATCGGGGAACGCGTTACGGATCTCGGCGGCCAGACCGGACGCCCGAGGTTCGTAGTTTCACTTCGTGCAGTATTCGATCGAGACGTGCATCGGGTTGCTCCTGGTGTCGACGTGTCGACGAGTGGGGCCTTTC
>JAGQQZ010000648.1 GCA_020425915.1 Planctomycetota bacterium
ACCGCGGCGCAACTCGGCCGCCGCTGCCTCACGGTCGAGTGCCACGCCGACGAACGCGGCGTAGCAGTTCCACAGCGCGAGATCGCTCGGGAACCGCGTCACGCCGTCGCGCGCGATCTCGAACGCGCGCTGCTCGTCGCCGATCCGGTTGGCGACGTAGGCGGTACCGACGACGTACTTCGGTGCGTCGCTCCGCTCCGCGACCGCCGCGAGCTCGTCGAGTTGCGCCGTCGCGCGGTCCCGATCGCCGAGCTCGAACGCAGCCAGCACCATGCCGCGATGCAGCGAATACTGCCACCCGAGGTCTTCGACGTCGGACGCCGCACCCTCGAGTGCGGAACCGAGTTCGAGGACTTCGCGCCACGACTTGTCGCGGACCGCGTGATGGAACATCCACGGGCGCGGCTCCCGATCCGCCACGAGTTCGATCGGCGGGGCACCGTCCGGCCGAAGCACGACGCGTGCATCGCCGATCTCGACCGCGCAGGTCGGCGCGGTCACGTCGCCCATCCGCACACGGTCATCGACCCGACGCCAAGGCAACACGGTCTTCCCCAGCTGCACGGTCCCGTTCGGCTTGAACCACGCGATCTCTCGATTCGCTGCCAAACGCCAGCGGCCGACCATCGGATCGTCCGGAGTCGGCATCACGCCGGGGTCGCTCGCCGGCGGCGATGGCACAGGCGCGGCGGGCTCCGGAGCCGGCTCCTCGGCCACCGGCTCGTCCGTCTTCGCCTCGGGTGTCGGCACGGCCTCGAGTTCGCTCGCGAACAGGTCTTGGCCGCCGAACATGATCTGCAACATCCGCAGCGTGCGGAACTCCCAGCGGAATCCGTCGGGTGGCGTCGACACAGCCCCTTCCGCGGCGACGGCGAGTTCGACGCGTTCCGGCCGCGACCACTGGTCGTTCACGCCGACCATCAAGCAGACCACGGCGGGCTGGCTCGCGCGGAGCGCGTCGTCGATGACGCGGACCGCCTGCGCGCTGTTGCGCCCGGGCTTGCCCCGGTTCGCGACCACCCAGTGAGCGTCGGTCGCATCCGTCAGCAGATCCGCGAGCTGGCTCGGGTACGATCCCTCGGCGGACGCGCCCTGCCCCCACGTGAACGAATCCCCGACGCAGAGCACGAGCCGATCGCCCGCCGCCGTGGACCCGATCGCCGGCGCTTCGTTCGACCACGCCACGAACAGCGCCAACACCTGCAGCGTCAGCTCGAGCAGGAGCAACGACACGATGGTGACGACCGCGAATCGGAGCGGGAGTCTGGGAGCGCGAGCGGACATGGGTGGGGCCGACACTATACGGAACGTGCTCGGCGCCGGGCGCGACGTCGCGGATCACGCCGTGTCGCGGCCCTGCCCCCAGGGCCGAAACGTCGCTGTCATCGTCGGCAGGCCGGGGCGCGGGACGCCCGACGGGTCACTCGCCGAGCGCCCGGAGCCGGCGCAGACGCGCCGGGGAACCCACCGCGGTGCCGTCCTCGATCTTCGTCGTCTTGTCGATCACGAAGTCGTCGAGCACGCGACCATCGAGCGCGATCGCGCGCAGTTCGAGCCGAGGGCCCTCGATCCGCACCGAGCAGTAGTGGTACGCCTCCTTCGCGACGACCAGACCGTCGGGGTGTTGGAGGATCTCGTAGAGGCTCTTGCCGCCCCCACCGGTGTCGATCTGGGGCACCGCGCCGGAGAACCGCTGGTAGTTGTGGTCGTGGCCCGCGAACACGAGGTCGACTCCGTACTGCTCGAGCAGCGGCACGTAGTACTTCACGAGGTCGGGGCGCGGCGCCGGTCGATACGCGGACAAGACCGGGAAGTGGTTGATCACGATGATCCACGGCTCCTCGGCGCGCTCGAGCGTCTCGCGCAGGAACTTGATCGACGGGTGGTCCGGCGACGCGGGTCGCGTCTCCGGCTCGGTCATGTCGACGCCGATCACACGCAGCGGACCGTCGCGGAACGTGAAGCAGCGCCGCTCCTTGCCCGGGTAGCAGAAGTTCTCGAGGAACGCCTCACCGTCCCCGACCATGACGTCGTGGTTGCCGAGCACGGGATAGCAGGTCGCGTGGCGCAGCAGCTCCTCGAACGGCCGGAAGAAACCCGTCCCGTAGTGCTTCATCTGGCCGCGCGGGTAGACGACGTCGCCGACGTGCAGCCAGAAGTCGGGCCGCTCCGCCGCGACCGCGCGCCCCATCGCGACCGGATGGGAAGCGGGCGCGAGCCGATCCTGCAGGTCGTAGTCGTAGAACAGCGGCGAGTTGCGCGCGAAGTCCCACCACGGCTGACCGCCCGAGTCGCCGAACACGACGAATCGCACCGAGTCCCCGTCCGAGTCGGAACGCGTCCGAAACGAGCCGTGGTCCCGGCGCCCGCCGTCCGCGTCGACGATGTCGAAGTCGTAGACCGCCGCCGGTTCGAGACCCGTCAACCGGAACTCGTGGCGAGTGCGCGGACCGCTCGGTCCGATCTCCGCGATCGTCCGGGCGTCGCGCATGGCGACCAGTCCGAGTTCGCGGGGCGTGCGCGTCACGATCCGCACGACCGCCGAATCGCTGGTCACCGCCTGCGAGTAGGGCCCGGACCGGAGCGGTTTCGGCCCGCGCAGCGGCGAGAGCAGGACCGCGAGCAGCGCGACGACGAGGATCGAGACGTTGCGGCGCGTGAACTTCACGCCGGTCGCTCCCCGTGCGTGACGATCACGTTCGTCGTGATGCCGCCACGAACGAAGAACTCACCGCGTACCTCGAGGAATCGTGGCGAACACGCGGCCACCATGTCGTCGAGGATCTTGTTCGTCACGGCCTCGTGGAACGCACCGACGTCGCGGTAGCTCCACAGATAGAGCTTCAACGACTTCAGCTCGATGCACTCCGCGGCCGGGACGTATCGCACGCGGATCGTCGCGAAGTCCGGCTGCCCCGTCTTGGGACACAAGCAGGTGAACTCCGGACACTCGAACTCGATCTCGTAGGGTCGGTCCGGGTTCGGATTGGCAAACGTCTCGAGCATCCGAAGCAAGATAGCCCCACCGGACGGAGTTCTGGGCGACTATCTCGAAGCCGCGTCAACTCGCGGTCGAGCGCGGCTCTGCCGTCGGACTCGCGGCGTGCGACCCGGACCGCGAGCGCGCGTACGGGCGGTGTCCGAAGAAGAACTGGTAGACCATGTGGCTCCGCGCGCCCCAGTCGGTCTCCGAGTGCCGGTCGCCGGGGAACGCGAAGTAGAGCAGGTCGACGCCGTCGACGAAGCCGGCGCGCGCGAGGCAGGCGCGCATGTCGCGCGTGACCTCGAAGTTGTCGCGCGGCCAGCCGCTGTCGAGATAGATGCGGAGCGGCGGTTTCGGCTCGGTCAGGATTCGCTGCCTCAGGTCGTTCTCGTAGCCGAACGACGACGACATGCAGCCCGCCATTCCGAACTGGTTCGGGTGCGACCACGCGACGGTCAGCGCCGAGACCCCGCCGAGCGAGGACCCCATGATCGCGTTGTGCTGGGGGTCGGGCAGCGTGCGGAAGTTGGCGTCGACGTGCGGCTTGAGCGCCTTCGCGAGGAAGTCACCGTAGGCCTGCTCGCCGTCGCGTGTGTAGTCGACCATCCGGTCGCCCGGGAACACGCCGACGACGATCACGTGTTCGATGCTCGACATCTCGTGCAGCCGAGTCAGCGTGCTCTCGACGCTCCAGGCGGCCTCGAACTGCGGACCGAACCTCGAGAACAGGTTCTGGCCGTCGTTCATGTAGAGGACCGGGTAACGATGGAGGTCGTTCTCGTCGTAGCCAGCCGGCAGGAACACCCGATACGTCCAGGCGCCGAACTCAGACTCGAGCAACTCGGGCTGGGTCACCCGGGCCTCGGCCGCACCGAACGACGGGAAGGTGTCGTTGATCCGTGCCGATCCGGCAGTCGCGAGCCGATCGGGCCCGTGCGCCCAGCGCTCCTCGCCGTCGTCGCCGAGGATCATCGGCTTGTAGTAGAAGAACGGCTCGGCGGTCAGGATCGTGAACTCGTAGCGTCCGGCCTCGGGATCCGAACGACTCGGCTCGACGTCCGCGTCCCAGTCGAGGCTCGTGCGCAGCATCAGCTTGCCTTCGATGGCGGGGTGGTGCACGCAGACGTGCACTTCGTCGGGCGGAGTCGGTCGATCGGTCGGTGTCGTCATGGCGGGAGACGCGGACCATACCGCGACGGCGGTACGGAACCAGCCCGGTCAACGATCGAGCGCGTCCTCGATTTCGTCGAGCAAAGCCGGAACCGCGTCGATCGCGCGACCGGCGAAGAACCGGTCGACGGCGGCGATGTTGTCCGGTTCCTCGAGCGCCTGGACCCAGGTGCCGGCACCGCGGCCGCGCGCGGCGTGGAGCAGCCCGGCCGCCGGCCAGACCGCGCCGCTGGTACCGATCGCGACGAAGTGCGAGCAGGTCGCCACCGCGCGTTCGATGTCGTCCAGGTGGAGCGGGACCTCGCCGAACCAGACCACGTCGGGTCGCAGTGCGTCGTGGTGACAGATCGCGCACGGCACGAACCGCTCCGGGTCGACGTCCTCGTGATTCCGGAAGCGGCGCCCGCACCGTTCGCAGCGGAGCACGGAGATCTCGCCGTGCATGTGCAACGGGTGGCTGCCCGCGCGTTCGTGGAGGTCGTCGACGTTCTGTGTGATCAGCGTGAACTCACCACCACGCGCTTGGACCGATCGTTCGAATCCGACGAGCGCGTCATGTGCGGCGTTCGGTCGAACGGTCCCGAGCTGGGCACGGCGCGCCTGGTAGAACCGCCAGACCATCGCACGATCCCGGCGCCAAGCCTCCGGCGTG
>JAGQQZ010000649.1 GCA_020425915.1 Planctomycetota bacterium
ACTGTCCGAGTCGCTGGATCTGGACGCACGACCCGACTTCTCGCAGCCGAACGCCGAGGCGGCGGATATCGAACGTCGCAAGGCCGTGTTGGGCGTGGCGGGTGACGCCCAGCGCAACCTGAACTTCGACCGTGATCGGTTCGTGCTGGACTGTGCAAAGGGCAGCAGCGTGTTCGGCCTGCGCGTCGCGACGTACTACCCGGCACGATTCGCCGGGCTGATCCTTCGCGATCCGCAGGACGCCGGCCTTCGCTACGAGAGCCTCGTCGGCCTGCCCATCCTGCTGATCCAGACGTCGGAGACGAAGGCGTTCTGCGAGCAGTTGTCCGAGACGTTGAAGAAGTACGACTCACCGGTCGAGATCCTCGAGGCGGAGGACGAGCACCCGTTCCCGGCTGCGAAGGAGAAGATCGCGGAGTGGGTCTCGGGCCTGCGCCGCAACCTGTTCCGTGATCGCGTCGTCATCGCGCCGAATCACGATCTGTACCGCAAGGGGTTCTGGATCCAGATCGGGACGGCCGAGCCGTTGGCGAGCGTGTCACGCGAGGATCGACCGTTCCTGGATGCCAAGGTCGTGCGCGAGGAGAACAAGATCGTCGTCGATACGAAGAGCATCGAGAACTTCGTGATGCTGTTGAACGACGACATCGTCGACCTCGACAAGGAGATCACTCTGGTCGTGAACGGGATCGCCGAGAAGCGGCTACGCGGTCGCAGCTTCTCCTTGCTGCAGAACCAGGTTCTCAAGCGCTTCGATCCGGGCAGCATCTTCACGGCCGAGTGGCCGGTGACGGTGCCGAAGCAGGAGAAGTAGCGCGTTGGGAGGCGCGCGCGCGGCGGGGATCGCGGCCGCGGTCGGTTTCGCCGTCATGGGCGTCGAGTTGACCGCGGTGCGGATCATGGCACCGCACTTCGGCGACAGCGCGTTCGTCTGGACGAACGTGATCGGCGTGATCCTCGTCGCTCTCGCTCTGGGTGCGTTCCTCGGAGGCCGCGCGGCGGCCGGAGGGGATCGGAGCCGGCGGCTCTCGACGGTGCTCTGCGTCGGGGGAGTATGGGTGGCGATCGTGCCGTGGCTCGTGGATCCAGCGGGCAACTGGCTAGTGCCGAACGACCTCGCTCTCGACGCTGCGATGGCCGCGCTGATCCGCGGTTCGCTCGCCGCGTCCACGTTGCTGTTCGCGCCGGCCGTATTGTTCGCCGGGATGGCGACTCCGTTGCTCGTCACGGCGCTCGTCGTCGAGGGACGTCCGGTGGGCGAGTCGAGCGGCCGGATCGCGGCTTGGTCCACGTTGGGCAGCCTCGCGGGAACCTTCGCGACGACTCACGTGCTCGTGCCCGGCATCGGAAGTCGGTTCACGATGTTCGCATGTGCGGCGCTCCTCGTCGGAGCTGGTTGTCTGGCCCGGTTCGGCGCGGGCCGTGCCTTGGCCGTACTTCCCGTGCTGCTCGGACTCGCGATCCCCGTGGGCTTCCGCGTCCCACCTCGAACCGGGGAACACGTGCTCGCGGAGGTCGAGAGTTCGCTGCAGTACCTGCGTGTCGTGCGCGACGGGGCGACCGATCGCGTCGGCTCGACCACCCGCCTGCAGATCAACGAAGGGTTGGACTCGTTCCACTCGGTCGCGATCGACGGTCAAGCCTTCACCGACGGACGGTACTACGACTGGTTCGCTGCCGTGCCATATCTGCGAACCGACGGTGCGGCCGTCGAGCAACTGGACGTGCTGTCGATCGGTGCCGCCGCCGGTACGTTCGAGCGCCTCCTGTCCGCGTGCTTCCCGGGCGCGCGGTTCGATTCGGTCGAACTCGATCCCACCGTCATCGCTCTGGCCGAGGACTACTTCGGTGGTTTCCCCGAATCGGCTCAGGTGTTTGCCGGCATCGATGGGCGCGTGTTCGTCGAGCACGTGGCCCGGCATTACGACCTGGTGATCGTCGACGCCTACGAACGACAGATCTACATCCCGACACAGGTTTCGAGCCGAGAGTTCTTCGAGGTCGTTCGCGCCCGACTGAAACCCGGCGGCGTCGTCGCGCTGAATGTCGGTGGACGGACGTTCGGCGACGCGGTCGTCAACGTCGTCGGCTCGACGGTCGCCGAGGTGTTCGGGGAAGCTGCGATCTTCCGCGTGCCGCGATCGCGCAACTTCATCGTCGTCGGACGCGCAGGAGCGAGCCCGGATCCGAGCGCGTTGGGGCGCGTGCGGGTGGATTCCGACCCGGACCTGGCTGCCGTCGTGGCGCGTGCAGCCCAGCGGTCCTCGTGGCGGCGTGTCGTCACGACCGAACCGGTGCTGGTCGATGACCGGCCGTTCCTGGACCGCCTGCAGGAGCAATCGCTGGAGCGTTCGTTGCAGCACCCGGAGTTGCTCGCGATCCGCGGGGAGTCGGAGCCGTCGGAGGCTGAGGCGCGTGCCTACGAGGC
>JAGQQZ010000650.1 GCA_020425915.1 Planctomycetota bacterium
CTTGTTCCGGTGCAGGAACTCGATCGGGTCCTCGATCGTGACGATGTGACCCTGCCGCGACTGGTTGATGTAGTCGACGATCGACGCGAGCGTCGTCGACTTGCCGGACCCGGTGGCCCCGGTGCACAGCACGAGCCCCTTCTGCAGGTTGCAGATCCACTCGCACACCTGACGCGGCATCCCGATCTCTTCGAAGTCCAGGACCTCGAACGGGATCACCCGCAGCACGGCGCCGATCGTGCCGCGCTGCATGAACGCGTTGGTTCGGAAACGGCCGAGGTTCGCGACGCCGAACGAGAAGTCGATCTCGAGGCTCTTCTCGAACTTCGCGACCTGGTCCGGAGTCAGTACCGAGTAGACGAGCTTCTTCGTGACTTCGGGCTGCAGGATGTCGTGCTCGGTATCGACCAAGTCACCGTCGACACGGATCTTGGGTGGTGCACCGACGGACAGGTGGAGGTCGGACCCCCTACGCTGAACCATCAGGTGCAAGAGCTCTTCCATCGAGACCATGCGCTGCTCTCCCGTCGTCGTGTTTCCGGCCGCCCCGCGTGATCGGGGTTCTCGGAGAGCTATCGGCGCAGCGGGAGGCGAGGATTGAGGCGGAACCCGACGGCGTGGGAACGGCGAATGGCCGACCACGGATGCGCCCTTGGCATGGGGCGGACGCATCGCGGGAGCGCGACGGGAATCCGCGGATCGTCATCCGATCCAGGCGCAGTCTCGCTCACGACGGCCCGCCGCGTCCTCCCCGGTTCAGGCGGACCGGGCGCGGGGCGCCGAGCCGCCGGTCACGCCTTCTCTTGCGCCTTCTTGTGCGCGGCCACGATGTCCTGCTGCACGTTCGCCGGCACCGGCTCGTAGTGGGACGGGTCCATCGTGAACGTGCCCTCCCCCGCCGTCATCGAGCGAAGCTGGGTCGCGTAGTCCTGCATCTCCTTCATCGGGACCTGCGCGGTGATCACCTGCAGCGCGCCGTCCATCTCCATGCCGGACATACGACCACGGTGGGTCGAGAGGTTGCTCGTCACGTCGCCGGTGAAGCGCTCGGGGATCCGGATCTGGACGTTCATGATCGGCTCGAGCAGGATCGGCCGCCCCTTCTCGAACGCGTCGGCGAACGCACGCTCACCAGCGAGCTGGAACGAGAGTTGGTCCGAGTCGACGTCGTGGAACTTGCCGTCGTAGAGTTCGGCGGCGACATCGACCACGACCGATCCGGTCAACGGTCCTTTCGCCATGAAGCGCTTCACCCCCTTCTCGACCTCGGGGATGAACTGCCGCGGGATCGACCCACCCACGACGCTGTCGATGTACTCGAACCCGACGCCACGATCGAGCGGCCGCGCGCGCAGGTAGACCTCGGCGAACTGGCCGCGACCACCGCTCTGCTTCTTGTGGCGATGGTGCCCCTCCGCCGGAGCCGTCATCGTCTCACGGTAGGGAATCGCCGGCGGGTGCGTCTCGGTCGCCACGCCGTATCGACGCTTCAGTCGCGCCAATTGGATCTCGAGGTGCATCGGACTGGTCCCGCCGATCAAGTGCTCGCCGGTCTGTGCATCGCGGCTCGACACGAAGGTCGGGTCCTCAGCGGACAGTTTCTCGAGGCCCTGGTTGATCTTCTGCTCGTCGCCGCGCGACGCCGGGTTGACGGCCAGCGAGAACACGGGCTTCGGGTACGCGACGCGCGGAATCTGCAGCGCCGCGCCGTCTGCCGTGACGGTGTCCCCGAGTCCGAGGGACTCGAGCTTCGACACGACGAACAGATCGCCGACCGTGACCGAATCCGTCGCCTTCGCCTCCGCGCCGTGCATCTCCGTGAGCCCGGCGAGCTTCTCGTGCTTGTCGGCCGCGACGTTGAACAAGCCCTCGTCCGCCTTCAGGGTGCCGCGCAGGCATCGGATGTAGCTCTGGCGACCGACGTACGGATCGGCCACCACCTTGAACACGACGCCGGCGAATGGCCCGCTAGGATCCGGCTCGACGATCTGATCGACCGAATCGCTGCCGGCACTCATCGCACCTCGACCACCGAACGCGACGGGGGATGGGAAGTACTGGTTGACGAAGGCGAGCATCTTCTTGAGACCGATGTCCTTCGGCGGCGCGACCACGAACAACGGGGTCACGGTCTGCTTCGTGATCGCACGCGGCAGATACTCCAGAAACTGCTCGTGCGACATCGTGCCGGTCTCGAGGTACTTCTCGAGAATCGCGTCGTCGCTCATCGCGACCCGCTCCTCCAGCCGCTCCCGGAACTCGCTGGCACGCGGCCCCTGGCCGGATTCCACGTCGCGGATCTCACGGAACGCGGCGCCGTCAGCATCCGGGTAGGTCACCGGCACGATGGTGTCGCTGATCTCGTCGTTGAGGCGCTGCAGGACGGCCTGGAAGTCGACGTTGTCCGCGTCCGGGTGCGTGAGCACGAGAGCACGACCGGTACCTGCCTTGCCGGCTTCCTCGAACAGACGAATCGCATGGACCGTCGGGCCCGAATGCGCATCGATGCAGATCAGCGCACACTCCGCGACGTAGAGCGCGGAGATCGCATCGGCGATGAAGTCCGCGTTCCCCGGAGTGTCGATGATGTTCAGCCGGTGCCCATCGTAGTCGAACCCGAAGACGTGCGACGTCAGCGTGTGCCTACGCTCCTTCTCCTCCGGCTCGGTGTCGCCGACGCTCGTGCCATCGGCAGTGTTCCCATGTCGCGTGGACGCACCGGTCGCGAACGCCAACGCGTCGATGATCGCCGTCTTCCCCGTCCCCCCATGGCCGATGAGAGCGATGTTCCGAATATCTTCTGGGCGATGAGCCATGGGTCAGCGGGTCTCCTGGGAGTAGGACGGTACGAGACGAACTCGGTCGCGCGACGCGTGTCGCACGACCGGTGGTGAACGCCGTCACTATATAGCGGAGACCCGCCTGTCTACAGCTTCTCGCCGACCACGATCTCGACCCGTCGGTTGCGCTGCTTGGCCGAGTCGGAGTTCCCATCGATCCGCGGGTCGAACTGACCGAAACCGATCACGGCGAGCTTCGAATCGGACACGCCGCACTTCTCGATCAGGTAGCGGGCGACCGCGTCCGCGCGCTCGAGCGAAAGATGTCGGTTGTCGCGATAGACCCC